>JBDGVS010000580.1:0-2031 GCA_039585535.1 Gemmatimonadota bacterium
GTCACCTTTCGCGAGATCACGAAGGGCGCGGTTCAGAACGCGATCGAGAATCCGAGCGAACTGGATCTGAAGCGGATCGAGGCCCAGCAGGCCCGACGAATCCTCGACCGACTCGTCGGCTACAAGGTCTCGCCGCTGCTCTGGAAGCCGATCCGCCCGGGGCTCTCGGCGGGCCGTGTGCAGACCGTTGCGCTCCGGCTGATTTGTGAGCGAGAGGACGAGATCCGTGCCTTCGTGCAGGAAGAGTACTGGTCGATCACCGCGCACCTCGAGCGCGCGGACCAGCCATTCGACGCCAAGCTCCATCAGATCGACGGGAAGTCCTTCACGATCGCCGGCGAGGAGGCTGCCCAGGCTGCCGTGGACGCAGTCCGGAGCGTTCCCTTCCAGGTAACGAGCGTCAAGCGCCGCGAGCGCCGCAAGAATCCGGCTGCGCCTTTCACGACCTCGACGCTTCAGCAGGAGGCGGCAAAACGCCTCCGGTACTCGGCTCGGCGTACGATGTCGAACGCCCAGAGGCTTTATGAAGGGCAAGAGATCGGCGGTCGCGGTCAGATCGGTCTGATCACCTATATGCGGACCGACTCGACCCGGGTTTCTCCGATTGCCGTCGAGCAGGCGCGAGGCTGGCTGACGGAAGAGTTCGGGACCGAGTACATACCGGAGGCTCCTCGCCTTTACGGTGGCGGTAAGCAGCGTGCGGCGCAGGACGCGCACGAGGCCATCCGACCGACGGATGTAACCATTCTCCCCAGCGAGGCAGAGCGGTACCTGGAGCCGGATCAGGCGAAGCTGTACGAGTTGATCTGGTTGCGCTTCGTCACCAGTCAGATGTCCCCGGCTGTCTACGACACGACCACGGCCGACTTCGAGTTGAAGGGGTTGGACGCGCGGAGCTATCTGTATCGCTCCACGGGCTCGATCGTGAAGTTCGACGGTTTCACGCGACTGTATCTGGAGGCCACGGAGGCGGGCGAAAAACGCCGTCTCGATGACCTCGTGCCACTTCCCGAGCTCGACGAGAACGTGGTCGCGGCCACGAAGGACATCGAGCCCAGGCAGCACTTCACGCAGCCTCCTCCGCGCTTCTCGGAGGCGAGTCTGGTCAAGGAACTCGAGAAGCTCGGCATCGGGCGTCCTTCCACCTACGCGTCCATCATCTCGGTGGTCGTCGACCGTGGGTACGTGGAGCTGGAGCAGCGCCGCTTCACACCGACGGACCTCGGGGAGGTAGTGTCCAAGCTCCTGGTTCGTGTGCTGCCGAACATCTTCGCTGTCGAGTTCACCAGCGAGATGGAAGGGGCCCTCGACCGAGTCGAGGATGGCGAGGCGGACTGGCGAGTGCTACTTGCCGACTTCTATCCGGATCTGATGAGCCGGATCAAGGAAGGGCAGGCGCAGTCCGACGAAATCATCAAGGAGATCCTCGCTGCGGAAGGCGAGGTCTGCGACAAGTGCGGACGACCGATGCTGGTTCGGTGGAATCGCTACGGCCGCTTCCTGGGCTGCTCTGGATATCCGGAGTGCAAGAGCACCCGGTCGCTCGACGGCTTCAACCCTGAAGGGGAAGAACTCGGTCAGCATCCGGAGGAGGGCCGGACCGTTCGGCTGAAGTACGGTCCGTACGGCCCGTACGTAGAGCTCGATGCTCCCACCGAGGAAGAGAAGCCGAAGCGCGTGAGCGTTCCCAAGGGAATTGAGCCCACGGACGTGGACTTCCCGTACGCCCTGAAGTTGCTCGAGCTCCCGCGTGCGCTCGGAGAAGATCCGAGTTCGGGTGAGGTGGTCGTGTCGGGTCTTGGGCGTTTCGGTCCCTTCGTCCGCCGGGGCAAGACCTTCGCGAGCCTCAAGACCAATGAGGAGATGTGGGACGTCTCATTGGAAGCAGCCGTCGCCCTCGTCAACGCGAAGGACGCGGCCAATCGGCCTCTCGGAGTCCATCCGGACACCGGAGTGGAGATCAAAGTGCGAGACGGGCGTTACGGCGCCTACGTCACGGACGGCGACATCAATGCGAATCTGCCTGACGGT
>JBDGVS010000581.1:0-2031 GCA_039585535.1 Gemmatimonadota bacterium
ACGAGGATCGGAGACGACGCGCCCACACTCTGACGAGGGTTTGGGACGCGTGGCGAGCCAGGACCTGCGAATCCGACGATTCCGACCTCACCTCCAGCCGGCTCCACCCTCTGTTCCGAGCCTGCAGACGCGAGAGCTGTCTCTCCTGACGAACCCCGGACTCTCTCGAAGCCCCCGGCTTTCTAACTCCTTTTAGTCGACACTTCTTGCTGTGTCCACCATAGGAGTTTAGGTCACGATCATGCGTGTAGGAGGCATGGTTGGCTAGGCATGACTGGGGCGGGCACACAGGTCAACTAATCGCGCGCCCCAATGCTTGGGCTGTATTGGTGCCCGACGGGAGCCCGCAGTCCGAACCGCGAGTAGCGGATCGAAGGTGCCGATCGGAGTGTCGGTGAGGTAAAGAGTTTCCAGGCCCACCACCGACTGTATCCCACCTAAGGGTCACCGGTAAGCGTGACCACGCCGCTCGCCGTTGATGGAATTCCTGCCGAGGTCGAGGACGACAATGGATGGGGAGAGGCGAGCACACCCGACAGCGATGCGCGATCATTAGGAGTCCCATACTGCGGCCATCTACATGGAGATGAACGTGTCTCTTTCCCAATCCTGGCATGCGGAGCCCCATTTTGTGAGACGCATCGGGTGGCTCCGGGCATCCGTGTTGGGCGCCAACGACGGAATCGTATCCACTGCGAGCCTCCTGGTCGGCGTCGCTGCCGCAGATGCCGCACAAGGACAGGTCCTCCTCGCGGGAGTCGCGGGCCTGGTCGCCGGTGCGATGTCCATGGCGGCTGGCGAATACGTATCGGTCAGTTCGCAGGCTGACTCGGAGAAGGCTGACCTGGACAGAGAACGCCGCGAATTGAAAATCAATCCGGATCTTGAGCTCGAAGAGCTCGCGAGCATCTACGAGTCGCGAGGCCTCGATCGACCTCTGGCCCTCCAGGTCGCAGAGGAACTCACCCGACATGACGCTCTCGGCGCCCACGCTCGCGACGAATTGGGTTTGACAGAAGTGCACCTGGCGCGGCCGATCCAGGCTGCGATGGCTTCGGCGCTGGCGTTCGCCGTAGGCGCGGCCCTCCCACTGGGTGTAGCCGTCGCGGCCCCACTGCCTTCGCTCAGCACGTTCGTAACCGCCGCGTCGCTCGCGGCACTCTTGGCGCTGGGTGGGGTGGCAGCCCGAGCAGGCGGAGCCAACGTCCTGCGCGGGAGTGTCCGCGTGGCGACGTGGGGCGCCGTCGCGATGGCCCTCACAGCCCTCGTGGGGCGCGCGTTCGGCACCGTACTGTGACCCGAGTCGCTTCGGTCGCCGGACAGGCTGCCCGATGCCAAGCGAATCGTGCGGACCTCGTACCCGTTACCGCTTGTTACATGTCGGTGGTTGGGACCAGCGATGCCGTGAGCCGGACGCTCGACACGTGACACTCGCCATCCTCAACCTGGATCCGATCCATTGACCACGACTCGTATCCGGGAGCAGTGACCAGGACATCGTGAGTGCCAGCGTCCTCCCCCGCCCCCTGCAGCACATTACCAAAAGCCTCCATCTCGGAGGACACCCCGCCCTTCACTGTCACTCCGGACAGGCCTTCCTCGACGGGTTCTCCGGAGTCTCGGTCATCTACTGTGACGACGATGCCGTACACGAATTGGGCTGTACATGAACGGGGCGCGACGGCTTCGCAACCGCCCACCAGGAGGAGCGCAAGCAGGGCCACCATGCGAGTCCCCGTACGAGCCATGCGGTCAGTCATGAGCGGCACCCTGGTTGTTCGACGGAAGAGGACATGCCCTCCAGCGGACCCGTGTCAGTAGCGATCGTTTGCTAGATGGAGAGGCCAGCCGGCAGGTCGCGAATGTCGTGCAACACGGCATGGGCTTCCTCGAAGTCGTAGGCGGCCATGAACGGACTGTCTACGACAAAACAACGCACACCGGCAGCTCTGGCTGACTCCAGCCCGCGCCGTGAATCCTCCACCGCCACACTACGAGGAGCCGTCGCATCAAGAAGCTGCATCGCCCTCA
>JBDGVS010000582.1:0-2030 GCA_039585535.1 Gemmatimonadota bacterium
GAATGGGGGTCGGCGCGGGGCACGACGTCGTCGCCCTCGGTCGAGAGGATCTCGACGTCACCGAGCCGGACCAGGCGCGCACATTGATCCACGCAAGCCGTTATGACTGGATCGTCCACTGTGCGGCCTATACAGCCGTGGACCGTGCCGAGAGTGACGCGGAGACGGCTCGTGGCGTGAATGTCGACGGCACCCGCAACGTGGCACGTGCGGCTCGTGAGGCGGGAGCCGGAATCGTGTACGTCTCTACAGACTACGTTTTTGATGGCAGGAAGGAGACGCCGTACCGACCGGAGGACGCCCCCGGCCCGCTCTCGGTCTACGGACAGACGAAGCTCGAGGGTGAGCGCGTGGTCACCGACGTGTTCAACAGACATCCGGAGGACGGTGCGTTCGGTATTCCGGCACCGTTGATCGTGCGCACCGGGTGGTTGTACGGTGAAGGGGGGCGCGGCTTCGTGCGCTCTATGATCGATCGGGTGGAGCGTGGAGAGTCAGTGCGCGTCGTGGACGATCAGCGGGGGCGTCCGACCTTCGCGCGTCATGTTGCTACGGCGGTGCTGGAGCTGATGTCACGTGCGTCGGAGGACGGGGGTGTCGACGGAGGCGTCGACCGTGGGGCGTGGCACGTGGCGGACGGTGGCGAGGGGAGCTGGTTCGACCTCGCGGATGAGGCGTTCCGCCTTGCGGGTGTTCAGGCTGACCTGCGAGGTGTGACGTCGGAGGAGTTCGGAGCGCCGGCGCCCAGGCCTCGGTACTCGGTGCTGGATCTCACGGAAACAGAACGGGCGCTCGGTAGGATGATGCCGGATTGGCGGCGGGTCCTCGCCGATGTTCTCACGGACGAGAATCGAAAGAGGAAGAGCTATTGAGTCGAGCGAACGACGTCGAACGGATCCTGGAAGGCCTGCACGCCGCAGCCGAGGCGGTCCGGCCGTTCACCTCCGGTGACATCGAGTTCCAGACCAAGGAGGTCCGCGATGACCCGGTGACGGCTGCGGATGAAGCCACCGATCGCGTACTCCGTGCGATTTTGCCGCAGACGGGGGAAGGTTGGCTCTCCGAAGAATCGATCGACGATCCCGTGAGACTCGACTGCGATCGCGTCTGGGTGGTCGATCCGATCGACGGGACACGCGAGTTCATCCAGGGCATTCCGGAGTGGTGCATCTCGATCGGGCTTCTCGAGGGCGGTATCCCTGTCGCTGGGGGGATCTTCAACCCGGCCACGGACGAACTCGTTCTCGGGTCACTGGAGGACGGGGTGACGCTCAACGGCGCGCCGGTGTCGGTGACGGAGCCCGATGCGAGTGTCGACGGCCCGATGATCTCGGTGCTCGCCAGTCGCTCAGAGCTCAAGCGGGGCGAATGGGATCGCTTTGAAGGAGGTCGCTTCGACGTTCGGGCGTGCGGCTCGGTGGCATACAAGCTGGGGCTCGTGGCAGCTGGTCTCGCCGATGCCACGTGGACGCTGGTAGGGAAGAGTGAGTGGGACGTCGTGGGTGGGACGGCGCTGGTGCGGGCTGCGGGTGGCGTGGCCTGCCTTCGTGACGGGAGTGAGCCCGGCTTCAATCAGCCGCAGCCCGTGTATCCCAATTACGTTGCGGCAGGGCAGTCGGTGGCGTGTGCTGCGACCGAGGATTGGCTGAAGTGAAGGGAGTGGTTCTCGCCGGCGGCCTTGGCTCGCGTCTCCTTCCGATGACCCGTGTCACGAACAAGCACCTTCTGCCGGTCTACGATCGGCCGATGATCCACTTTCCGCTGCAGCAACTCGTCCATGCCGGGATCCGTGATATCCTCATTGTGACAGGCGGAGATCACGCGGGTGACTTCCTCAAGCTGCTTCGGAACGGTGACGACTTCGGCCTCGAGCATCTGCGCTACGCGTATCAGGAAGGCGCCGGGGGGATCGCAGGGGCGTTGGCCCTGGCAGAGCACTTCGCCGCGGGCGAGGCAGTGGCGGTGATTCTCGGCGACAACATCTTCCAGGACTCGTTGGCCGCGTCGATCGATGAGTTTCGACGCGAGCC
>JBDGVS010000583.1:0-2025 GCA_039585535.1 Gemmatimonadota bacterium
TTCACGTCCACCGAGAACGGCGATCACATGGTCGGTCACGACGGCCAGAGCACGCCTCCCATCAACACTGCCGTGAGGCTCGACCCGCAGACCGGAAATGGCATCATCGTGCTGACCACCGGTCACCGGGATCTGGCCACCAGAGTAGCCAGCGAATGGGTCTTCTGGAGAACGGGAAAGGTCGACACGCTTCTGTTCACCATGCTGCAGGGCGGTATGGTGTCGGCGTTGCTCACGGGGTGGCTCGTGATCGTCGGTCTCGGGATGCTCCTCGGCGTTGGAACGTGGTGGAAGAGGAGAGCCCTTCGGGTCGGCTGAACGGTTGTCTCTGTCTCGACGAATGGGTGGAGCCCGCGGGACCGAGTACGTAGTTGGAGTGATTAGCGCTGCCGCTGTGGCGTCGGCTTTTCCCAGGTGCACCGGAGGTCTCGTCGAGTCCTCGCCGGCCTCAGCTCCGAAGCGCGTCCGTGACCGGACTTCTTCCTTCCGGCAGGTCGGAGGTCGGCCGGGCTGCCGCGAAGCGCCCGCCGAGTGAGCCCGCAGCTGAGATCTACCCGGGCCCACGCCTCGACCCTCCCCGTACGTCTGCCTCAGGAAATCGGCCGCGCCCTCTTCTTCACCATGAAGAGCCCTTCCTGCATGCTGGTAATGAGGATCGTGCCGCTCTCGAAGAAGGGGTACGTGCTCCACGCGCCGCCGAAGCCGGGGCCGCTGCCGTAGGGAGCGGTATCGAACATCCCGCCCTCGATCGGGTTCAGCGGATCGGAGGTGTCGAGGATGTGCAGGCCGTACTTGTAGTTGGCCTGGTAGGTGAAGTCGCCCTTCACGTAGAGGTTGTGCGCGCTGGCCGGGAGCGAGCCCATGTACTCCAGGGCGAGCACCGGATCCTCCAGGACAGACACGTCCCAGATGAGCGTGCGCGTCGTCTCGACGTTCCCGGCGATCACGTCGCTCTCGTCGTTCATGATGAAGTACAACTGATCGTCGGTCAGCCAGCCCTGGTGCATGTACGCCGGGTTCGGATGTGAGGCATTGGACAGCTCGACGGGGTCGGCCTTGTCCGTCACGTCCGAGATCTGGAAGAGATCTCCGGCCATGCGGAAGCAGATCTCACGGCCCCGGTACTCCTCGTCGGGACCACCGTAAACCACGCACTGCGCGTCATGGACACTCCCGGGCTCGGTGCACCCCGCGAAGGTCGGGCTGAGCGGCTCGCTGATGTCCACCATGTGCATGCCTGCGCACGCTCGGTTGGTGAGATAGGCGAACCCGGTCTCCTCGTTGATGATGACGTTGTGGGTGCTCTCGACGACGTTGAGTCCCTCGCCGCGGTAGAGCAGGTCGGGCTCGAAGTCGACCGGCGCGTCCACGACGTCCCTCAGCCTCGTCAGGTCGAACACCTGCATCCCGTGCGCCCCCGCGCCGTCCGCGACGATGAATGCGTGGTCCTCGAACGTCTTGATGTCTCTCCACAGCTGCGATCGCGGCGTGTTGGGCGTCTTCGGCAGATCTCCGATCAGGACGGGATTCATCGGATCGGTGATGTCGATGAATGACGTGCCGTCATTGCGACCGACGAGGGCGTATTCGCGGCCCGTCTCCGGGTCGGTCCAGCCCCAGTTGTCGTTGGCGCGGACCCCGCGAGCGCGCTCAGGCGTGGTCAGCATCGCGGCCGGGATGTAGGCGTACAGCTCGACGTCCGTGCACTCGAACTGCTCCACCGAGCCGTTCTCATCGCATCGGCGCTCCTCGCCGGTGATCGCTGTCATCGCGTCGGGTGGACTCAGCAGGAGGTCGACCTGCTGCCAGACTCCGGCGTCGTCCCGCTCGTACACGAAGACACCACCCGCCTGGTGGTCGAGACCCGCAGCGGTGACGGCAACGACGCCATCGTCCGCGACCAGGCGGTGACCGAAGGAGTCCTCCGTATTCGTCTCTTCCTCGGAGAACCGGAAGGTGTGCACGCCCTCGTCCGAGAAGACGAAGGTCATCCCGGTCTCGATGCCTCGAGTGACGGGCGCCCCG
>JBDGVS010000584.1:0-2021 GCA_039585535.1 Gemmatimonadota bacterium
ATCCTCCAGCAGATCGGTGGCATATACGCCACCTGCCCATCGGCAGGAGGAGCAGGCGGAGACACACAGCCCTTCCCCGAGGCGCTCGCTGCGGGCATCGCGGTGAACGTGGGCATCGATACACACTCGAACGACATGATCGAGAACGTGAAGCTGGCCGTGCTGCTGGGTCAGGCGCGCGCCGCACTGCTGAGCCGCATTCCCGACGCGCCACCGCACCGAGCACCGACCGCGACCGATGCCGTGCGCGGGTGCACCGTCACTGCGGCGGACGCACTCCGTCGTGCGGACCTCGGTCGGATCGAAGTCGGAGCCGCAGCGGACCTCGTCGCGGTGAATGTCAGGGGGATGCTCGTGGGTTCCGGAGCACCCCCACCAGAGCCGCTCAACAACCTGCTCTACGCGAGCGGCCGCTCGGTGTCGTGGGTTCTCGTCGACGGTCGGGTCCAGGTCGCCGACGGCTCCTTCGTGGGTGCAGATGCGGGGGAGATCGTCGCAGCAGGCGGTGACGCGGCCAGAAAGATCTGGACGCTGCTCGAGGCCGAGGGCTGGTTCGAGGCCTGAGGCGGTTGGCGCCTACTGGCCGAGCGGAGTCGGAAGTAGCCCCAACAGGAAGTCCGTGGTGCGTCCGAAGCTACCGAGCAGAGTCAGCGGATTGTGTGAGCCGCCCTCGTACAGGTACGACTGGAAGCCGGGCTCGGCCCGACCGATCGCCGCCATCGCATCGATGAGTGAGCGGGCCTGACTGACGTCGACAACCGCATCAGCCGTGCCGTGGTGTAGCTGAACGTCGGGGAGATCCTGGGCGTAGAGCACCACGGAGCGCCGGACGAGCTCGAGCCGCGCCTCCTCCATCGACGTGTCACCTCGACTGAGCGGTGTGATCCATGACTGGTTGAGATGGTCCAGCCCCGGCAGGTCGCGCACCTCACCCCTCAGCGCTTCCGCGACGATGTCTCGGCTGTACTGGCCGAAAAAGTCGGTCGGTCCGAAGAAGTCGACCACCCGATCGATACGCGGGTCGCGTACCGCCATCAGAAGTCCGACCCCAGCCCCACGGCTGAACCCGAGAACGCCCACGCTACCGGCGTCGGCAGACGGCTCTACTTCGAGAGCGACGTCGAGGAGTGCCAGGGCATCGTCCACGTCGCGGTCCCACGGACTCTCCGAACCCTGCGACGTGTACGTCTCTCCAGCGAAGTGGAGCGACTCCGAACGAAACGATGGCACCACCCACACGAAACGACGGGCATCGTCTCCAGCCAGAGAAAACTGGAGCAGCACGTCCTCGACACGCACGCCCGAGTCGCCGCCGTGGGCGTAGACGATCACAGGAGATGGACCGGCTGCGCCGTCGGCAGAAAGCACGGCACCGACATGTCGGAAGCCGTCCACCACATGCGTTACGACTCGCACCCGCACGCGCACGGTATCCACCAGTACGACCGAATCACGCTCCACCACGACATCGATCGCCGCGACGCTGCGAGCGGCCCAATCCGCAGCAACGGCGTCGATCTCCGCCTGCGCAGGAGGGGCGAAGAGCACGTCGAGATCGACCCCGCCCACAGTGCTGTCGGCCGGCCCCGTCGCATCGTCGGAGCACGCGACGACGCCAACCAGGAGCCAGAGAACGGAGATCTTCGAGCGAGTCATCATGGAGTCTCAGTATCGCCACTTCGTTGACGGAGTGCAGCCGAGTGGTACGATGCCCTCACCCCGAGGCACACCGAGTCACCATCCCCTGCCTCGTTACGACACCCCGCACCTCTGAGACGCTCATGATTCATTCGACCCCGAGCCGCCGTCGCTTCTTCGGCGGAGCCACCGCCGCCACCGTCGCCGCTCTGGTACCCGGCCGGCTGTCCGCCGCGCTGAACCCTTCCGTCACGATCGCTCCCCAGGTCAGCCCCGAAGGAAGGCTACGCGAGCCGGGGATCGAATTGCCGACCCCGCGCGCGCCCGTTGCCACGTATGTCCCGGCGGTGACCATTGGAACGACGGTCTACCTCGCCGGCCAC
>JBDGVS010000585.1:0-2019 GCA_039585535.1 Gemmatimonadota bacterium
GGGTGGAATGACGCGTCGGAGACGTTCAACGTGACGCTGGAACTCGTTCGTCGCGGCTACACTGAGGAGCAGGTCGGGATGCTCTGGAGCGGCAATCTCCTTCGTGTGCTGGACGAGGTTCAGGCCGTGGCCGCCCAGATTCAGGCCGAGGGGTGAGGAAGCTCGGAGTGCGGCCGACTGGGCCGCTTCTCGCGGCGGTCGTGATCGCTTGGATGTGCGTGCCTGTCGGGATTCGCGCGCAGGATCAGGCGGCAGCGTACGACCGTGACGCGGTGGATCCGTACTCCGACTACGCAGATCAGTACCTGGCGACCTTTTCGATCATCGCGCTGGATCGATCGACGGGTGAGTTGGGGATGGGTGTGCAATCGAAGGCGTTCGGGGCCGGGAACCGGGCCATGACCGCGAAGGGCGGTGTCGCGATCGTGGCGCATCAGGCGTCGGCGAATCCGATGTACGGCCCCCTGGCGATCGAGCTCATCGAGCGCGGCTACACGCCGGAGGAGGCGCTCGACCAGCTCGTTCGCGGCGATGAGGGTCGGGACCGGAGACAGAACGCCATCATCGACTTTCAGGGACGTACGGCGGCCTGGACGGGATCCGGCACCAACGACTGGAAGGGGCATCACTGCGGCGTCGACTACTGTGCCCAGGGCAACATCCTCGCCGGTCCGGAAGTCGTCGATGCGATGGCCGCCTCGTTCGAGGCGTCACGCGGACCGCTGGCCGAACGGCTGATGGACGCGCTCGACGCCGCGCAGGGCGCGGGTGGGGACGCACGCGGGATGCAATCAGGTGCGATCATGGTCGTGGCGCCGCGGGTGCGCGGCGGCTTCAGCGACCGGGTGGTGGACATCCGGGTCGACGATCACCGCACTCCGCTCGCGGAGCTTCGCAGGATTCTCGACCTGCAGCGGTCGGGCGAGATGACTCGCGAGATCGGGCCGAAGTTGCAGGCTGGTGATATGGATGGAGCGCTAGCGGCTGCGATTGCCGCACGAGACAAGTCTCCAGGGAACGACAACGCCTGGGTGGCGCTGGCGAACGTCCAGCTGCGCATGGGCGACCGTGACGCGGCGTTTGCCTCGCTCCGGCAGGCCGTGGAACTGAACCCTGGCCGGACAACGACGCTGCCGCGCGACCGCAATTTCGAAAGCGTTCGCGACGACCCGGACTTCTTACGTATCATCGGCTGACCGCCTCCCCCTCCCAGGTCCTATGTCCGACGTAATCGCACGGCTCAACGCCGCCCTAGAGGGCCGCTATCGTATCGAACGCGAGGTAGGTGAGGGCGGGATGGCCACCGTCTTCCTGGCCGATGATATCAAGCACAATCGCCCGGTCGCGCTGAAGGTTCTGAAGCCGGAGTTGGCCGCGGTGGTTGGCGCCGAACGCTTCCTCTCGGAGATCGAGACGACGGCGAATCTGCAGCACCCGCACATTCTGCCGCTGTACGACTCGGGCGAGGCCGACACCTTCCTCTACTACGTCATGCCCTTCCTCGAGGGTGAGACGCTTCGTGATCGCCTGGAGCGGGATCGACAGCTTCCCGTGTCGGAGGCGCTCGGCATCGCTGTATCGCTGGCCGGTGCCCTGGACCACGCCCATCGGAAAGGCGTGATCCACCGTGATATCAAGCCTGCGAATATCCTGCTTCAGGATGGCCAGCCGGTGTTGGCCGACTTCGGGATCGCCCTCGCGGTCGGTGCTGCCGGGGGCGCACGCCTCACCGAGACAGGACTCAGTGTCGGCACGCCGTACTACATGAGTCCGGAGCAGGCGACGGGTGAGCAGCACGTTGGTCCGCAGAGCGACATCTACGCCCTGACGTGTGTGCTCTACGAGCTGCTCGTTGGGGAGCCTCCGTTTCCGGGGGCCACCGCTCAGGCGGTGCTGGGAAGGATCATTTCCGGTGAGTACACGCCGGTTACGCGTCACCGCGCGGCCATCGCGCTCAACGTGGACGGCGCCATCCGGAAGGGGCTCGAGAAGGTCGCCGCGGATCGTTTCAGCTCGGCT
>JBDGVS010000586.1:0-2006 GCA_039585535.1 Gemmatimonadota bacterium
GACCCCCATGGACCTCGACCGGTGCGCCAACCAATTGCTCGCGCTGGTAGCGCGTATAGAGACGCGGCAGGTCGTAGCCGAGAGCGCTCTCGGACTCGACATCGCGGCCGATCACCCCGAGATCGGAGAGCAGCTTCTCCGTCGAAGCAAGCGCACGCTGCCCGTAGTGGCGCACGTTCAGGTGACCGAGCTCATCGATCTCTTCTTCGCCCACGATGCTCTTGTGCAGAAGCCGAAGTGACTCCATGCCTAACGTGCCTTCCATTCCGGAGATCGCTTCTCCAGAAACGACATCACGCCTTCTCGCTGGTCTTCCGTGCCCGAGATCTTATCCATAGCTCGCTGTGTGAGCGCCCAGCCCTCGTCTTCGGACTGCCGAACCCACTCGTTCACCGACTCCAGGCATCCTTGAACCGAGAGCGGCGCGTTCTGGATGATCCTTTCAGCGAGCGCGATGGCCGCCGGAAGGCTCTCACCGGGTTCGGTCAGACGGTTCACGAAGCCTGCTGCGTAGGCACGCTCCGCTTCGATCGGCTCTCCGACGAGGATCAGCTCCCGCGCCAGATTGACCGGAAAGGAACTCGGTGCCCTGAAGATCCCCGCGCAGGTCGGAATCACACCGATCGTGACTTCGGGCAACCCAAATCGGGCATTTCGAGCCGCAACGACGAGATCGCAGGCCATCACGATTTCGAGTCCACCCCCGAGCGCAAGCCCTTCCACTGCAGCGATCAACGGCTTTTTTCGATCACGACGGATGATCCCGTATTCGCCGCCGCGATCCGTGACGTAGTCGCCCTGGCTTCGCAGATCACTCCCGGCGCAGAACACAGACTCGCCGCCGGTCAGCACGCCCGCCCAGAGCGAGTCGTCGTCATCGAGCTGATTCAGCGCCGCCTCGATCGCGTCCGCCATCTTGCGGTCGACCGCGTTTCGCTTCGCGACCCGCACCATCGTCAAGATCAGTAGATGATCTTCGCGTCGCAGCTCCAGTCGTGCGTCCTCGCTCTCCTCCGACATGCCACCTCCGTCTTGGGGAGAGCGGAGTCTCGGGGCGGCCCCTGGAAGGGTCAATGGCCGAGGAGGCCTCAGAATCACAATCCCGCGGGGTCATCCGAGGGGGTCTTCAGCGAAGGGACGTCGACCCGAAACCGCTCGCCCGCATTTCAGCGGACCGCTCGCGGGCCTCAGTTCGGCGGCGACTTCATGGCCGGGATCGTCTTCGAGCGAGTGCCGAGAGCCCGAGCACGCCGGAGCCGAGAAGCATCGTCATCGCCGGCTCCGGGGCCTCGTAGTCCGTCGGGCCATGCAGCACGATGCCGTTCGCCGCTTCGAGAAGCATGATGTTCGTCGAATCGCTCTGGGTGACGACCCATTGCGATTGATCCGTCCAGACGCCGCCGGTCTCCGCTTCGTCGGAGCGCTCGTCGGCGGAGACGTCGTCCATTCCGTCGATGCTCCACTGCACGTGGTCCGCGATGCTCGCGCCGAGGCCGAAAGAGACCGGGGGGAAGTAAAGCTGAAGCCCGTGGGCAGCGGCATCGAAGGGCTCAGCGAAGTTGCCCGCAGGACGGTCGATGTGTCCCGGTTGCGCATTCGCATCGTTCAAGAAATGGATGAAGAGTGAGGCACCCGGCGCGATCGAGACTCCGTTCAGTCCGGCTGCGTCCGAATACTGCCGGACGCTGTCTACGTCGTGTGAACAGAAGCGCCAGCCCGTGAGGTCTTCCGTAGTCGCGCCGAAATTGAATAGCTCGATGACCTGAGTCGAGAAATCGACCTCGACTATCTGCACATCTCGAGGGGCGGCCAATGCACGCTCAGGGACGACTGTATAAGAAAGAAGAATGGCGAGGACGATCCAAAAGGTGGGGCGTCGCCTGGATGAGGGAGTGGGCACTGCTCGATTCCTTTTGGTCGGCCGCTGCCGATTATTCGTTTCTTCGGGGGGGGGACGAATTCTGCGACCGGCGCGTACGGTCGCCCGTTCGACGTCGCCGAGGCCC
>JBDGVS010000587.1:0-2371 GCA_039585535.1 Gemmatimonadota bacterium
CGAGAGCCTCCCGCCGGCGGCCCTGTTCCGGACCGTTGCGATGATCATCGGCGGTGTAGGCATCGTCGCCATCGTGGTGAGCCCCAAGATCAAGGGACTCATGGGCGGGCGTGCCTGATGCCTTCCGGGCAAAGAGCTGCACCGGGCTGATCGGCATGACGGAATCGATGCGCAGCTGGAAGAAGGGGGGAGCGCAGAGCAGAACCGGCGGAAGCTGAGGGCGCGTCCGTCGACTAGATCACTCCCCGATTACCGAAGCCGATACCGCTGGATCTTACCGGTCGCGGTCTTGGGCAGTTCATCGACGAACTCGATCCAGCGCGGACGCTTGTAGGCCGACATCCGCTCCACACAGTGGGCCACGAGTGCGTTCGCGGTCTCGTCACCGGCGAGGGAGCGATCGTTGAGGACCACGTACGCCTTCGGCTTGACCAGGTCCGCGTCGTCCGTGGCACCGACGACCGCGCATTCCATCACGATTTCGTGCTCGATCAACGTGCAACGTGCTCTCCACCTCGACCGGAGACACCCAGATGCCGCCCACCTTGAGCATGTCGTCGCTCCGGCCGGCATGCCAGAAGTACCCATCCTCGTCCTGGTAGTATTTGTCCCCGGTATCGAGCCACTCGCCGAGAAACGTCTGCCGTGAGCGTTCCGCGTTATGGAGATACGAGAGGGCGGCAGTCTCTCCGCGTATATGCAGCGTGCCTACCTCTCCTGGCTCGAGCACGGTGCCGTCACCGTCGACGATGCGACAGTCGTAGCCCGGCACCGGTTTGCCGCTGCTGCCCGGACGGACATCGCCGGGCCGATTCGAGATGAAGATGTGGAAATTTTCCGTCGAGCCGATGCCGTCTATGAGCTCGATGCCCGTGCGGTCCTGGAAGTGGTGCCAGACCGGGGCCGGGAGCGCTTCCGCCGCGGAAACCCCGAGGCGAAGCGAGTCAATGTCGAAGCTTTCGGGGAAGTCCTCGATGGCGAGCATCGATGCGTATCCCGTCGGAGCGTTGAAGAGAATCGTTGGCTTGTGTCGCCCGATCACCGCCAGAACGTCGCGAGCCTGCCGTGGACTCCCCGGATAGAGGACGACGGAGGCACCGACCCTCCATGGGAAGAGGAGGTTGCCGCCGAGCCCGAAGGTGAAGAACAGTTTGGCGACCGAGAAGGTCCGGTCGTCGGGCTGGAGTCCGAGGACGTCCACGCCCCAGAGCTGGGCGGTCAGCGCATAGTCCCCGTGGGCGTGCAGGATGCCCTTGGGCTCCCCGGTGGTTCCACTCGAGTAGTTCAGCGTGCCGAAGTCGTCACGGTGGGTCCGCACGGGCACGAGCTCGGTACTGGCGTCGCAGATCCAGGACTCGAAGGGGATCGCGCCGGGTGGCAGGTCCGTCGGGTCGCCCACGAGAATGGTGTGCTCGACTGTGACTCCCTGGGCGAGCGCCTCCCCCGCCGGGGTGAGCAGCGAGGCGTGCACGATGAGCACGCGGGCGCCGGAGTCTACGAAAACGTGTTGGAGCTCACCCGACGTCAGCAGTGTGTTCACTCCGACCGCGACGGCTCCGACCTTGAGGCAGCCGAAGAAGGAGAAGACCCACTCAGCCATGTCCGGGCAGAGGATGGCCACGCGCTCGCCCGGTCGGACGTCGAGTCCCAGCAGCGCGTTCCCGACCCGATTCACCTCGGCGGAGACCTCGCCGAAGGTCCACGTACGCTCATCGGTTACGAGAGCGACTGCGTCGGCCCGCTGTTCGAGGTTAGTCTCGAGGATCTCGATCGCGTTGTACCACGTCGGGAGATCGGCCGCCCTTCGAGCGATCACGGCGCGAAGATGCCTTCGACGTCCTGCCGCGAGTATACCCGGAACGCGATGAGCGTCTCGGTCCGCAGGATCCCGTCGAGCGCCCTGACCTTGCTACTGACGATGTCGGCAACGTCCTGGTTGTCCCGAACCCGGAGGTTCGCGACGAGGTCGTAGCGACCCGCCACGGAGAAGACTGCCGAGATCCCGTCGATCTCCGCGATCTGCTCAGCGAGCCCGTTCTGTTTCTCTGGCTCGGATTCGATCAGAACGACGGCGTGGACCATGCGGCACTCCCTGGTGGCATTGCGACAGGATTGAAACCCCATCATGCGGTGCCAACGGTCCCGGGGAAAGCCGATGACGGGACGTGTCCGTCACCTCAGCCGGACGCGGCCTTTTTCCGAGCGGAGCGCTTCGGTTGAGAGGCTTTCTTTCGCGATGGAGGGGCTTCGGCCTCTTCGTCTTCGATCGATGCCTTCAGTGCCGCCATGAGGTCGATGATCTTCGTCTTCGACTCTGCGGCCGGAGCAGCGGTTATCTCCTGGCCGTCGACCTTCTGCTGAATGAGTTCCA
>JBDGVS010000588.1:0-3433 GCA_039585535.1 Gemmatimonadota bacterium
CCGTTCGCCCGACCTTCTCTCTCGCTCTCGCTCTGGCCGTGTCCGTGGTGCTCGCGGCGTGCGATGCGACACCCGTCGCGGTTCCCATCGAGGCCCGCGTCGTGCCCGTCCCGCGGCCCGAAGTGGTTCGGGGCATCTATGTGAACGCTCAGGCCGCTGGCTCACCCGCCCACGTCGCGGAGCTTCTCGTCCTCGCGGATGGCTCTCAGCTCAACTCCTTCGTGATCGATGTGAAGGAACGGGGTGAGGTGAGCTACGCGAGCGCAGTGCCCCTGACTGGTGCCATCGGTTCGGTGCGCGGTGATATCGACGATCTCCCCGGGCTCCTGGGAATACTCCGCGATCGCGGCATCTACCCGATCGCCCGCATCGTGTGCTTCAGTGATCCGGTCCTTGCCGGCGGGCGCCCGGAGTGGGCGATTCGTACGGTGGATGGAGGCGTGTGGCGGGATCCGGAGAGCGGCGCCTCCTGGGTCGATCCGTTCAACCCGGATGTCTGGGCCTACAACATCGATCTGGCCCGAGAGGCACTCGAGCTCGGGTTTGCCGAGATCCAGTGGGACTATGTCCGGTTCCCCGACGTCGTGGATTCCGTCCGCGCGGACATGGTGTTTCCGGCGAGAGCGGGTCGGTCGACTTCGCAGGCGATCAGCGACTTCATTGCCGAGTCCCGCACGCAGCTGGCGGCGTTCGAGGCACCGATCACGGCGGACGTCTTCGGTCGCGTAATCACAACCTCCAGCGACTCCGTGATCGGCCAGGATTGGGATCGACTCGTCCGGGCCACGGACGTGCTGCTGCCGATGGTGTATCCGTCGCTGTACGGGCCGGACTCCTTCGGACTGCCGGACCCGAGTGCCGAGCCCTATCACACGGTTCGGGCTGCGATGGACAGCGCGGTCGCACGCCTCGATCGAACCGATGGCGCGATCGCTGCGATCCGTCCCTGGCTGCAGGCTTTCACGCTGGGGGGCACGGTCTACGGAGTGGACCAGATGAGAGCCCAGATTCAAGCTGTAGAAGACGCGGGACTGACCGAGTGGTTCTTCTGGAATCCGGATAGTCGCTATCCAGCAGGGCTCTTTTAGAGCGGCTGCGATCATCGGAGTGGCCCGGCTTCGGTTGCGCGCGTAGCGTGAGCGGACCTTCCCATGCTGTTCGATGGAGATCTCTGTGCCGATGCCGCCTGAGCCGACCCGCGCCATGCCCCGACCCCCGGCCCCCACTTCGTGGAGGCTCCTCGGGACGTGCGCGCTCTTCCTCGCACTCGCTGCATGCGGTGATTCGTCCACGTCAGAGCGGGCTACGGTAGCAGCGGCGCCCACGTACGAGGCTGTGGCCCGGGAAGTCGAGGCCATGATCGAGCGTGAGCGCGCTCAGAAAGGGCTCGAGGCCGTTTCGATCGCGCTTGTCGACGGAGACGACGTGGTGTGGGCTCGTGGCTTCGGCGAGCAATCAGAGGGTGTGCCAGCGACCGCGGAGACCGTGTACCGGGTCGGGTCGGTATCGAAAATGTTCACCGACGTGGCGGTCATGCAGCTGGTCGAGCAGGGAGCGATCGACATCGACGCCTCGGTGCAGACCTACGTGCCGGAGTTCAATCCCACGAATGACACGGGGACTCCGATCACGCTGCGCCAGCTCATGTCGCACCGGTCCGGGATCATTCGGGAGCCACCCGCAGGCCACTACTTCGACGATACCGGCACCGATCTGGCCGCGACGGTCGCGAGCATGGCGGGTACGCCGCAGATCTACCTTCCGACGGCCCGTACGAAGTACTCCAATGCTGGAATTGCGGTGGTCGGGTATGCCTTGGAGAAGACCCAGGGGGAGCCATTCGCGGACTACGTGAAACGTTCGGTACTCGAGCCGTTGGGCATGACCGAGAGCGCGTTTTCGCCCGAGCCGGACATCGTTGCGAATCTCGCCGACGCCTATATGTGGGGCTTCGATCCTCCGGCCGGGAGCATGTACTCGACCGTTCTCGACTTGTCGCGCTTCCTGAGCGCGGCCTTTCGTGGTGGTGACGGGGAATCCGGGACGCTCCTCACTCCCGAGACGCTCGAGGCCATGTGGGAGCCGCAGTTCGCGGAGCCCGGAGCCACCGCCGGATATGGCTTCGGCTTCGCTGTCGACGAACGCTTCGGTCAGCGTCGGCTGGGACATGGGGGCGCGATCTATGGCTTCTCGACGGAGCTGGCCTTTCTGCCGGAGGCCGGGCTCGGCGTCGCGATCGTGTCTGCGGTCGACGGCACCAACAGCGTGATGGGTCGCATCGCGGATGCCGCGCTCGAGTTGATGCTCGCGGCTCGCGACGGTGAGCCGTTGCCGACCGACGTTACCCGTGGGACGGCGGCCGTGGATCCGGCGCTGGCGCGCGCGTTGGACGGTTGGTATGGCGAGGGCGATGCCGCGCTCGAACTGGACGAGCGCGGTGGGCGGCTTTTCGTGATTCCGGCCCGCGGTGGTGCGGTCATGGAGGTGCGTGCGCTTGGCGACACGCTGATCGTGGACGACCGCGTGTCGTTCGGGATGCGTCTCCTGCCCGATGGTGGCGACATTGTGCGCCTCGGAGCCACTCCCATGCGGCTCGCTCGCCGTCCCGCCCAGGGGCTTCCAGAGGCGCTCCCTGCGCGGTGGGCGGGTCTGATCGGTGAATATGGGTGGGACCACAACGTGCTCTACATTCTGGAGCGCGAGGGCAGACTCCACGCGCTCATCGAGTGGTTCTTCCTCTATCCGCTCGAAGAGGTCTCCGACGACGTATACGCCTTTCCGGACTGGGGTCTCTACCACGGGGAGCGACTCGTCTTCGATCGTGAATCGGGCGGCCGCGCCTCCTCGGTCGAAGCCGCGTCGGTGCGTTTCGAGCGGCGCGACGTAGGCACCGAAGCGGGTGGAACCTTCCGCATTGACCCCGTCCGCCCTGTGAGCGAACTGCGTACGGAAGCGCTCGCGGCGTCACCACCGGACGAGGCCGGTACCTTCCGTCAGTCGGAGTTGGTCGAGGTGGCCACGCTCGAGCCCGGGATCCGACTCGATATGCGGTACGCCTCGACGAACAACTTCATGTCGTCGGTCTTCTACGATGAAGAACGACTCTTCCTGCAGCGGCCGGCTGCTGAGGGTGTGGTCCGCGCTCACCGTGCGCTTGCCCGGTACGGGTACGGGCTGCTGCTGCACGATGGGTATCGACCCTGGTATGTGACCAAGATGTTCTGGGACGCGACGCCGGAATCAGAGAAGATTTTCGTCGCCGATCCCGCGAGCGGATCAAGGCACAATCGGGGGTCGGCGATCGATCTCAATCTTTACGATCTGCGCACCGGTGAGCCGTTGGACATGGTCGGCACGTACGATGAATTCTCGCCCCGATCCTTTCCTGATTACCCTGGCGGCACGTCACGCCAACGCTGGCAGCGTGACCTCC
>JBDGVS010000589.1:0-3564 GCA_039585535.1 Gemmatimonadota bacterium
CTGGCCTTCCCCTGACGTCGCACGCACGGTGAAGGCGGCGGCACCCTCGGCGTCCGGCGTCCCCGACAGCACGCCTGCCGGCGCGAGGGAAATCCCCAATGGCACCGAGCCCCCATCCAGTGACCATGTGAAGACCCCATCACCCCCGCTGGCCCGAAGCGTGTCCGCGTACGGGGTCCCTACCTCACCCTCCGCGAGCGCACTTGTCACGATCGCCACCGGATCGGCCAGCGGTGCCGACGGACTCTCGTTCTTGGTGCAAGAGGACGCAGCGAGGACGATGGCTCCACTGACGAGGAAGCCAAGACCCGGGTGGGATGAGGGGTACATGTGGTCAATTTGCGGATGGATATGGATTCCCAGCAAGCGACCGCTCCGCGTTCTCCGCGGGGCGTGCCGCTCCGCCCACTGTGCGCTATCGTGGCGCGATGAATCTCCATGTACTCCTGCTGTCCACCGCCCTGCTGGCCGCGCAGCTCGCGCCGGCGATGGACCTCGGTGCCCAGATGAGCGACGAAGCTACGATCCGCGCGGTGCGAGCGGCCTCCAACGCGGCGATCGCGGCTCGTGACCTCCCGGCGTTGCGCCGCACCGTGTTCTCGGACCTGAACGTTACCGCCAGCTCCGGCAGCGTCTTCGTCGGGGGCGACGAGATGATGGAGCGCTTCCAGGGAGCGTTCGACGATCCGGACTTCGGCACCTATGTACGGAGCCCGGAGACCGTCTCGGTGGGCGAGGATGGGAGCTTCGCGGCGGAAGAGGGCGTTTGGGTCGGGAGCTGGAAGCGGCCGGACGGAGAGATGCGAGTGCATGGCACCTATATGGCGCAGTGGCAGAAGCGTGACGGGGAGTGGCGCATCCGCTCGGAGCTCTTCGTAGCACTCTCCTGCGAGGGTTCGCAGAGCTGCAACTAGAGGCGGGCTCTCGGGAACCCGACAGACCAGGCCACACGGCGCTTGCCGCCCCGACTCCCCGCGCCCAGTCTCTTCGAGCCCGGGAGGCGACCTGCGCGCTCCTCAATCGACCGACCAACGACACGATGTTCAACGCTCTTCGCACGGCCCGACTCCTCCTCGTGATCGTCTCCGTGACAACCGCTTGCTCTGACGGGGACTCGACTCGTCCTACCTCCGAAGGAGATCCGATTACCGAGGTCTCGCTCTCCCAGGTATCCGACGATCTGGCGGCGGGTCGAACCACCTCGGTCGAGATCACGCAGGCGTACATCGAACGGATCCGGACGATGGACGACGCGTTGAACTCGGTGCTCCTGATTTCGCCCGATGCCCTGGAACAGGCCGCCGCATCCGATGCTCGTCGGGCGGAAGGCTCGGAGCTGGGCCCTCTGGACGGTGTGCCGATCCTGCTCAAGGACAATCTGGATGCGGTCGGGATGCCGACCACGGCGGGGTCCTTCGCGCTCGCGGACAACCACCCCACGGAGGACTCGGAAGTCGTGCGACGTCTGCGCGCTGCAGGCGCAGTGATCCTCGGGAAGGCGAACCTCTCCCAATTCGCCGGCTTCCGGAACACGGCGTCCCTCAACGGCAGCACCGTGGGAGGTAGCCCCCACAACCCGTACGACCTCTCGCGCAGCCCTGCAGGCTCCAGTAGTGGCTCGGGGATCGCCACGGCGATGAGCTTCGCTGCCGCCACCATCGGCACGGAGACGGCAGGCTCCATCGTCGGCCCTTCGTCGGTGAACGGAGTCGTCGGGATGAAGCCGACGATCGCCCTCGTGTCTCGTCGCGGAATCGTGCCGATCAGTCTGAATCAGGACTCCTCCGGCCCGATGACGCGGAGCGTGCGGGACGCGGCGATGATCCTCGACGTGATCGCGGGAACCGATCCGGCAGACCCGTGGTCGGAAGAGGGCCCTCGACACCACGGCCCTGAGCGCGACCCGAGTGGGGGTTCTCCGGCCCACCGGAGGAAGTGAGGCAACCGTCGGGCCACTCTTCCAGGCTGCCCTCGATGTGCTCTCAGCCCAGGGAGCAGAGCTGGTGGAGATCCCCGCGGACGCACTGATCGATCCTCGACCGGAGATGCGCATCATCCTCCTCCAGGACTTCAAGGTCGACCTGAACTCCTACCTCGGAGGCCTGTCGAGCGACGCGCCGGTGCGCTCCCTCGCAGAGTTGATGGAATTCAGTCGGACCGACCCGCGGGAGAGCATGCACTCCATGGACTACTGGGAAGACGCCCAGGCTACGGACGGCGGTCGATCCGATTCGCGCTACGTGGCAGCTCTGGCAGATGGCCTCCGGCTTACCCGCGAGGAGGGAATCGATCGGATCCTCTCAGAGTACGCTGTGGACGTACTGGTTACCCCAACGGGCTCACCGGCCTCAGAGATCCAGCCGGACGGAACCCCCGGCGTCGGTCCGATACCGGAAGGACCGCGCGGCACGCGGCCGGCCTCCCTCACGGTCGTCGCGGCAGTGGCCGGCTACCCTCTCATCTCCGTGCCGATGGGACTGATCGATGGATTACCGGTCGGGATCACCTTCGCCGGCACAGCATGGGCAGAGGCCCGCCTGCTCGCAGTCGCGTACGACTACGAGCAGGCGTCTCAGGCCCGAGTCCCACCGCCGATGGCGTTGAGCAACTAAGCAGAGCCTCGCTCCGGACTAGTTCTCCACCCGGTCGAAGACCTCCACGTTGTGCACCTGGTTCCCAGCTCCGTTCGTACCCATCGTGGTCACGGTGAGGGTGCTTCCGTCGGAGGACACCTGCCACGTGTTCGGACTCAACGGGTTCACCTCACCCTCGGCATTCTTCTGCGTGAGTCGGAAGGTTCTGTCATCGATTGATTCGAACGCCGCGGTGCCTTCCGGCAAGCTGCCGTCCGCCATGAATGCGTATACGGCTCCGTCAGTCCACACGGGGTAGTCACGCCCGTCCAGCTTCACCCGCGCCATCGCAAAGGTCGGATTCCCGTCAGGGCTGATGGTGGTCCGGACGGATACAAGGAAGCCGTCTTCGTCGACACCGAACCTGCGCGTCGCGGATTGAGGGCCCGAGCCGGGATCGAAGCTCGAAGCCTCCAGATTCAGATTCCAGATACCTACGAAGGGATAATCCTCGGTCAACTGCGCCTGCGCCGGCGACGCCGAGAGCACGGTGAGCGCCACGACTGCGGCTGTAGCGACAAGCTTCATGCGATGCATAGACGAGCCTCGCTTCCTTGGAGATCGACGCAGGTGACCGACCTGGCCGCTGCGAAGTAGCTGATAGCCTACGGACCGTACGGGCCATCCGCAAACAATCCGCGACCCGCGACGCGCTCCCTCAGGCCGTCACACGTCCGAACGCATTTCTCTGATACGCCAGCTCGTTTCCGGCCGCATATGGGAACGAAACCGCTCGGAATGCCTTCCACGAAGCATAGACCCGACCAAAGGCGGCGTCCTCGACCGCCTGCTCTTCGAGGTAGGCGTTCGATTCTTGCCATGCGGCATCGAGGATGTCGGGCGCGTACTCGTGCAAGGTCACCCCGTGCTCACCGACGAGGCGTGCCATCGCGAGTGGCTCTTCACGATCGTAAATCGCCAGTCGGTCTGC
>JBDGVS010000590.1:0-1255 GCA_039585535.1 Gemmatimonadota bacterium
CACGCCGGAGCCCCCCGCTGCGTTGTACAGCCACTGCTGCGTGCCCTTGGTGGCCATCACGTAGGCCCCGTCGGGAGTCCACTCGGGCGATACGTAGTTCTCCCTCTCTCCGTCCGTCAGCTGATACGGATCGGAACCGTCCGCGTTGGATAGCCACAGGTTCTCCGAGCCGTCGCGGTCGCTGACGAATACCAGCTGTGCCCCGTCCGGGGAGTAGCGCGGCTGCATGTCATAGCCCTGGCCGCTCGTGATCCGCGTCGCCTCGCCACCGCTGACCGGCATCGTATAGAGATCGCCGAGCAGTTCGAAGACGATCGTCTGCCCGTCGGGGGAGAGATCGAGGGAAATCCACGTGCCCTCGTCGGTCGTGAAGTCGAGCGTCCTCGTCGTAATCAGCGGCAGGCCGTCGTCGCTGCGGGCCGCCTTGGCGGAGCTGTCGTTTTGCTCGACGGTCTGAGCGAGCAGGGGGGAACTTCCTGCCAGGGCGACTGCCGCGACGAGCGCCGCCGCGGCGATTGGGGCGCGCACCGGGATCAAGGTGCGTGCGATTGAGGTGCTTCGGGCCATTCGGAAGCCTCGCTGAGTCCGTTCGGTTGGGCTGACAACTTTGGACAGAGTGGAGTTGGACGCGTCAGCCCGCTAGCCGGGGGCATCCAGACGATGCGATCGCTCCTCGTCGGCAGCGGTCACTCGTGCCCGGGCATGGCATCACGGGCGGGGCTCGGAGCCGTCAGGGGCCAAATACGGGCGATTCCCCCCAAGGTCTCGGGCGATGTCGTGAGCAGTGTGGTGTTGGTGAACGCAGCCCCTCGGCTCATGGGATGTCAGCAACGTGACGACAACCCAGGGAATGTTCTCGAGCGCCTTGGCCTTCCATCGAGACCTCAGCGGTTGGTGCGTGACGCTCGTCACGACGTTACCGGATCCCCCCTTCGACGACGGCGCCACGTCGTGGGTCCTGGCGAACTCCCGCCCGGTGTAGGGGACGTGCGTGTAGTCGTGGCGGACGGGCTCCCCTCGCTAGTCTCCCTTCAGCGCCACCACCGGACCGATTCGGGTGGCACGGTGCGCCGGCCAGAGGCTCGACAGGACGGCGACGAGCATGAGCAGGAGCGCCGCGATGGATACGGCGGCGACGTCCATATCCGGTATCGCGGGCACAACGGCTTGAAGGCCACGGATGGCTCCGAACGCAATCAGCGCGCCCAGCAGAGCGCCTCCGCCGGAGAGTTTGAGCCCCTCCATCAGGAACCCA
>JBDGVS010000590.1:1312-3147 GCA_039585535.1 Gemmatimonadota bacterium
CCAAGTGCGGCTCGGAGTCCGATCTCGCGTCTCCGCTGATTCACGGAGAAGCTGATTACGCCGTATACGCCGAGTGACGCGAGGAGGAGCGCCAGGAGGCCGAAGCTGCCCATGAGCTGAGCGGCGAACCGAGTGGCTCCTTCTTCCTGCGCGAAGTTCTCCTGCATGGTCGCAACCTGGAAGACCGGGATGTTCGGGTCGAAGGCCCGGATCGCGTCGCGAATCGGTCCGGCATCTGTACCGCCGAAACTCTTCGCGAGCACGGTGAAGGCTCGTTCCGGTCGTTGAGCGAGTGAGAAATAGGCGTCGTTGTCCGAAGCGAGGGCTCCGGGCTGGGGCACGCGACCGCCGTGGTTCGCGTCGGCAACTACGCCTACCACCGTCCAGTCCAGTTCAGGGGGAATCGGCTGGCCTGGAGGGACGAACGCGTGGACACGTTTGCCCAGCGGATCTTCACCCGGCCAGAGCTCCTCGGCCATCGACTCACTCACCACGACGACGGATGGGGAATCGGACCGATCCGACTCCAGGATGCCTCGTCCGCTCAAGAGCGTCAGCCCCAGATCTGCAATCACCCCGGGCCCTACGTGGTGGCGCCCCGCGATCGGGGAGTCACTGAGTCGCTCGACGAGCAATCCTTCGGGAACCACGGACTGGAAGCTGAACGTCAGCCCGGGCCGGTTCGGGCCCCACGGTTGTGCCCATTCGACGCCGGGAAGCTCTTCGATGCGACGCGTCAGTTCGGTGGCCGCCTCGGCCATCGAAGCAGCGTCCAGATAGCCGCCGGCCGGGAGGCTCACCCTCATGCTCAGGACGTCTTCCGTGACGAATCCAGAGTCGGACGCCCGAAGTGTCTGGAAGCTTCTCATCAGAAGGGCGGAGGAAGCCAGAAGTACCGTGGCCGTGGCGACCTCGAACAGAACCAGGCCGCGGCGCAGCCGATCACCTTTTCGGTCTCCCACGTTTCGCGCGCCACCCGAGAGAGGGCCGCGTAAATCGATCCCACTCACGCGTAGCGCAGGCAGCAGCCCTGAGAGCATGCCTGCAGCAAGACTGACCGCGAGCGCGCTGCCGAGGACGGGCGCGCTCAGGCCGATATCCGCGGTAGGCGGCAGCTGGGTCGGGGCCAGTGCCAGGAGCAACGGCAGCGCGGTGGACGCGGCGATCACGCCCAGACCGCCACCCGCCAACGCGAGTATGAGGCTCTCTACGGCCAGGAGCCTGAGGAGGCGACCTCGTCCAGCGCCCAGGGCGAGCTGAACTGCCATTTCCTGACTCCGCGACGTCCCCCGAATCAGGAGCAGATTCGCGACGTTGAAGCACCCGATGAGGAGCAGCACGATGGCGCCGCCGAGGAGGGTCAAAACCGGTCCCCGGACAGCCTGGGTATTCACCTCGGCGAACGGGCGCACCAGGACTCCGAATCCCTGGTTCACGCCTGGATACTCTTCGGTCAGCCTCGCCGCGATCCGCTCCAGGTCGTCCTGCGCGGCATTCGCGCTGACTCCCGCGTGCAGCTTCCCGATTCCTCCGAACGTGCGCCAACGCCGGACTTCGAGCACGTCCGTTCCGCGCCGGTCCAGCTGGCCTGCCATCATCGCCGGCACGATGAGGTCGTTACCAAGCCCGTCCGTGCCGGGGAAGGGCTCACGGTGATCCTCAGAAAGAACCCCGACCACCGTAAAGGGCGCCCCGCTCAAATTGATGGAGGAGCCGATGACGCCGGCGTCTCCCCCGAAGCGATCCTGCCATGCGCCGTAGGAGAGCACCACGACGGCATGCCCCCCGGGAATGCGATTGTCCTCCGGCCCGAACAGCCTCCCGATGGCGGGGGT
>JBDGVS010000591.1:0-2928 GCA_039585535.1 Gemmatimonadota bacterium
GTCCGGTCTCGATTTCGGCATCGTCGTCCTCTATCTCGCGCTCGCGATGGGATGGGGAGCCTGGCATTCGCGCCGCGCCTCGGCGAGTACCGAGGCGTTCTTCGCAGCCGACCGCTCCCTTCCCTGGTGGCTCGCCGGCACGTCGATCGTCGCAACGACCTTCGCCGCAGACACCCCCCTCGCCATAGCAGGCCTCGTCGCCACCGACGGAATCGCCGGCAACTGGTTCTGGTGGGCGGACGTCCTACCGGTCGTGATCGGCGCGTTCATCGTCAGCCACCTCTGGAAACGCAGCGGTGTGCTGACGGACAACGAAGTCACCGAGCTGCGTTATGGCGGCCCACCAGCCGCGGGATTGCGCTTGTTTCGGGCGCTCTACTTCGGCGTCCTGCGCAACGCCATCGTGATGGGCTGGGTGAATCTCGCGATGGTGAAGATCATCTCCCTGGCGCTCGGGCTCGATGACGATCAGAGCCTGATCGTGTTGGCTGCGCTCTTCGTCTTGACCGTGGGTTATACGCTCCTCGCCGGCCTGATCGGCGTCGTGTTGACGGATTTTCTCCAATTCGGCCTCGCCCTCGGTGGTTCGATCGTTCTCGCCTACATAGCGGTCGACGATCTGGGTGGGCTCCGTGCACTCGTCACCGCCCTGGGCGACGATCGCGACCTCCTTTCCCTCGTCCCCTCTCCCGCGGACGGCGAAGTCTTCTGGGCCTTCGTCGCCTACGTCGGAGTCAAGAGCTGGTCCAGTGGAAACACCGAGGGCAACGGCTACACCGCTCAGCGGATTCTCTCGACGCGCAGCGAACGCGATGCTCGCCTCGCTTCTCTCTGGTACGCCATCGCCCATTTCGCTCTGCGCCCCTGGCCCTGGATCATCGTCGGACTCGTCGCCCTCGTGCGCTTCCCGGGACTCGAAGACCCCGAGGCAGGCTATGTGCTCGTAATGCTCGATGTCCTGCCCGATGGCCTACGCGGAATCCTGCTCGCCGCCATGCTCGCCGCCTTCATGTCCACGATCGACACCCAGCTCAATTGGGGCGCTTCCTATCTCACCCATGATGTCTACGAACGTTTCCTCGATCCAGACGCGACGGAAAGACGGCTGGTCGTCGTGGCACGAGTGAGCGTCGTCGTCCTCGCCGCGATCGGCGCGGGCGCCACACTCGCGATGGATTCCATCGCCGACGCGTGGAAACTACTCGCCACGATCAGTGCCGGGACGGGCCTCATCCTCCTGCTTCGATGGCTCTGGTGGAGAATCAATGCCTGGAGCGAGATCGCGGTCATGAGCGCCTCCTTGATCGGAGCCAACGCGGTCGATCGATTCACCGGGATCACTTTCCCCTTCTCCCTGGTCGTCGTCGTCGCGTTCGCTCTCCCGGTCTCCTTCCTCGTGACCTTTCTGACCGCCCCCGAAAATCCGGAAGTGCTTCGGACCTTCTACCTCCGGGTTCGTCCCGCCGGTGCCTGGGGGCCTGTTGCGGAGGCCACTGGACTTCCGGCGCGTCCCCTCGGCTGGCGGCCCTGGCTGGACGTCGCTGCGGCGACGGCGGGAATCTATGCGGCGATCGCTGGCGCTGGCTCCGTGCTCTTTGGACACCTCCTCGGAGGTCTCTGCTGGTCGATCCTCGCCGGCCTTCTTCTCACCTTTGCGGTCCGCAGCGCGAATACCACTCCGGACTGAATCCGCGATCCTCGCAACGGCGGTGGCGCCTGTGACGCCCGTTCACACGGAATAGAAAGACGCACTCGGAAGCCCCTTGCCAGCCGGAGCATCGATGGGTTTCATTCAGGGGATATTTCGACGTTGCTCGACTCGAGCCACGACCATATGCATCCCGTCGAGGGGGACTCGGCCTGGAGTGAATCCTACTACTTCAATGGCTACGACCCTGACGTCGACACGGGCCTCTATACGCGAATCGGCGTCCGACCCAACGAGGGCACGATCGATGTGATGCTTGCCCTCTGGCTCCCCGATAATCGGATCGCCTTCGTGCGCGCCAAACGTGATCAGAACGAAATGTGTGGATCTCCTCTCGAAGTCGGAGGCGTCCGATACGAATGCCTCGAAGCGGGCCAGCGCTGGCACCTAACCGCGGATTGCCGAGGCAAGATCTTCGATCTCGCTACCGGGGCGAATCGCGAGATCCCGCTCTCCCTCGACCTCGAGTTCGATGCGCTGATCCCAATGATCGGAGTCGATGGCCAGGGAAGCCAGAAGGCCGGGGCGAGTGCAGCCACGAGTCAATCGACGGGCAAGGGACACCTCGAGCAGTCGGGGCGCTGGTCGGGGTGGCTCGAGGCTGACGGCGTCCGCTGCACGCTCGGTGAACAGGCACGAGGCAATCGTGACAAATCCTGGGGGCCACGACGCTGGGGGGGGCCAAAGATGTGGCGATGGTTCTCGATCAACATTTCGGACGACGTCCACTTCGGCGGGATCCGGATCGGAACCGACGAAGGGGACCTCCACCGTGGCTGGGTCTGGCGAGATGGAGAGCACACCAGCCTCACCGAATGGCGTGTCCGAACCGAGACCCGATCGGACGGCGTGACCCAGAAAACCGTGTTCGTCACCGCCGTCGACAAGAAGGGGCGGGAACACGAACTGCGCGGAGACGTCCTGCGCGTCTTTCCCGGCGGCGGCGCCAAGAGCGACACGATCGTCAACGAGGGCCTCACCCGCTGGACCTATCAGGGCATCACGGGCCACGGAATCGCGGAGTACCTGCACCAGTTCGATGAGAATGAGCGACCGCTGGTCGAGATCGAGTAGCCTCATGATCGATCGCCCCGACGCCGCGCAACTGCTTCACGCCATGGCGGATACGCTGACCCGACATGTGCTTCCTTCGACGAACGGGGCGGCCCGACATGCGGCCCGGGTAGTCGCCAATCTCTGTCGGATCCTCGAGCGCGAAG
>JBDGVS010000592.1:0-3155 GCA_039585535.1 Gemmatimonadota bacterium
GTACTTCTCGAAGTGTCGTGCGTGATCGCCTGACGGAGAGGCCCTAGAAGGTTGGCACCCCGAGGTCAGTGATCTCGTCGATCGCCATGGCCTCATCTACCCGGAACGGTTCGCCGTAGCGCGCGCGGATCAGCGATCCGTAATGGCCCATTTTGGAGCGGATCTGCTGGAGGAGGGGCCGTTCGCCAGCGGGGAAGACCTCTCCGGCCTGCGCTACGCCGTCGAACTGAGACGTGTAGAGCGAAATCACATCGAGCTTTCTCTCCATATGCTCCGTGACATCGACCACGAAGTCCGGCGGGTCTGCGTCTTCACGAAAGGCCGTTGCGTACACGAGCTTGGACGGGCGGAAGGGCTCGCTCGGCAGGTCGATCTTCTTGAGTCCGCTCAGGAAGCAGGCGTCGCGCACCAGCTCCGACGCAACCCGGTGATCGCGATGTCGTCCGGTCTTCCAGTGCGTGATCACGATCCGTGGGCGCAGTGCCCGGAGGTGGGCGATCACGGTCAGACGAGAGTGGTGATCGTTCTCCAGCTGTGCGTCGGGGAGCTCTGCACACATACGAGCGGCGAGCCCGATCTGTCCGGAAGCTGCCGCGGCCTCTCGCGCCCGCGTGGCGACGTTGCCCGCACTCCCCATTTCACCGGCCGTCAGATCGAGAATGCCGACCCGCTTCCCCCGGGTGGCACTCTTGATGAGCGTGCCTCCGCACAGGAGTTCGGCATCGTCGGGGTGCGCCATGACGGCGAGGAGATCGAGCGGTGTGTTGTTTTCGGGCATGACTACTCGAAGCGCAGCGCGACCACCGGTTCAAGGCGGCTGGCGCGGTAGGCGGGCAGGAGTCCGAACAGCATACCCGTCACGGCCGCCATACCCAAGGCCGCACCGACGGCCCAGAGGGGAATCGCCGCAGGAATGGGCGTGAAGCGGGCCACGGTCACGGCCATGCTCCATCCGATGAGCAGTCCTACGCCAGCTCCTCCAATGGTCAGCACGGACGCTTCGACCAGGAACTGCCACAGGATCTCTCGCCGAGTCGCGCCGATGGCCTTTCGGACGCCGATCTCTCGGGTGCGTTCGGTCACCGAGATCAACATGATGCCGATCACGCCGACGCCGCCGACGAGGAGGCCGGCTGAAGCGAGGAGGAGAATGACCAGGAAGAAGATGCCGGTCAGCTGGTTGAAGAGCTCTGCGATTTGGGCCGACGCTGTGATGTTGAAGTCGTTCTCAGCGCGGGGTCCGAGACCCCTCATCCCGCGCATTGCCGCGATGACATCGTCCTGGGCTCGTTGGACCGATACCGAATCATGCGGTACGACGAGGATCTGTGCCTGGAACTTGTTCTGGCGGAGGCGTCGAACCGCGGCCGTCCATGGTATGATCGCATAGTTGCTGAATGCGGACGAGCAGATGTTCTCCTCTGGCTGGTAGACGCCGATGACGGTGAACGGCTCCTGCGTTCCGCGGAAGGGATTCATGCGTGAAGTCACGCCCCACGACGAAATCCCCAGCCTGGTAGGCCGACCAACCTGCGTCGGAGCCGCTCGTAATCACGCTTTCCATCCGTTCGCCCTCGAACTCGAGATCGACCTGGAACTGGCTCAGGTCGTAGAGGGCGTCCTGAACCGAGGGGAGGTTGCTGATTCTCCGCGCCTCCTCCGGTTCGATCTCCGGTTTGCCCCACCAGGGCGGTCGGTTGTTCCCGTCGTCGACCGTGATCGCGGTGAAGTCGAAACGTGAGACGACGAAGTTGTTCGGTCCGGCGGACTCGAAGGCGTCGAGCACGCTCGACCGAAGGCCTGTCATCAGCGCTCCTATCGCGACGACGACAGAGACGCCGACGGCCACGCCGAGGATCGTGAGCAGGGAGCGTAGCAGGTTCGCCTTGATCGCAGCCCAGGCGATGACAAAGCCCTCGGTAAGGGCCGAGATTCCGGATGCGCCGCGATCATCAAGCCGGCTCATACCGGCCGACCTCATTTCAGCGGGGACGTTCCCGCGCTCCCGGGCGTCACTCATAACGGAGAGCGTCTACGGGGTCGAGCTTCGACGCACGCGCCGCGGGGTAGACCCCGGCGATGACGCCGACGGAGAGCCCTAGCGTCACGCCGAGTACGATCCACTGCGGTGCGACTGCGGCGGGCACGGGAGAGACCGCCGACACCCCCTTCGCGATTCCGAGGCCGACCGCCACACCGAAGGCGGCGCACCCCGTAGACAGGGTGGCCGACTCGATCAGGACCTGCCACAGAATGTCACGACGGCGTGCCCCGAGGGCCTTTCGCACGCCGATCTCCCGCGTCCGCTCCATCACAGACACCAGCATGATGTTCATGATCACGATCCCTCCCACAACGAGAGAGATGGACACGAGCATGGGCAGCGCCAGGAACAGCATCCGCGAGATGTTGTTCCAGAAGGCGATCGCCTCCTCTGCGGTCTCGAGCGCAAAGTCAGGATCTTCGGTCGGACGGAGTCGGCGGCGGACCCGCATGATCCCCTCCGTCTCGAGCTGGATCGTACTCAGGTCGTCGGGATTGAGCGCCTGGATGATGATCGCATCGACGAAGCCACGCGGCGCGGTAATCGAGCGGATCGGAGAACGAGCCGGTGCGATCACGAGATTATCAAGCGACTGACCGAACAGCGTGCCCTTCTCCTCGAGCACTCCGATGATCCGGTAGGGAAATCCGCTGACGCGGAGTGTTCTTCCGACGGGTTCGAGGCCTTCGTAGACGCGGTCTGCGGTCTCTGAGCCGATGACGATGACTGGCGCGCCGGCCTCGGCCTCTTGCCGCGTAAAGAGCCGGCCCTGGGCCACGATGTAGTCACGGATCGCGAAGATGTCGGCTGACGCGCCGGTGACTCTGACGCCGCTGGCGGTCAGACCGTTATCACCGACCACGGTCGCACCCGTCTCGCTCTCGACCGCGACGCGCGAGGGGAGGGACAGCTGTTCTCGAATCGCGTCGGCGTCTGCAATCTCGAGCCTGGGACGCCGGTTCCGCTCCCTGCGCTCCTCCCGACTCGTGTTGATGTTGATCGACTGCCATCGCTGCAACGTGACCGTGTTGACACCGAAGATTTGCGATGTGAAGTCCTCGCGCACGTAACGATCCAGGCCCTCTACGACCGTCACGACCACGATCAGGAA
>JBDGVS010000593.1:0-2183 GCA_039585535.1 Gemmatimonadota bacterium
TCTGGGCACCGAAGGACAAGCGCCCCTGGATCTGATGATCTCCCCCGAGCCCATCGGACTGGACGGCCTCGAAATTTCGGTCGAAGAACGAGCGGCTGAAGAACTCAATCGGGCCGGCCTGTCCGTCAACCAGCTCGGCAACCGCTGGATCGGTAAGGAGAAGATCGACGCCATCCCGGTGAAGATGGACATGGGCACGATCCTCGAGCGGACGGCGCAGGCAGGCATACGTATCAACCGTCCCGAGAACCTGACGATGGGCAGTGACGATATCGGGCTGTGCATCGCCTTCCTCCGCGTGCGACGCGCGAACGGAGGGGGGACGTGCGCGCTGGTCGTCCTCGATGGCACGCCGATGTCGGGCGTCGGCGCACTCGATATCGATCCGTATTCCATCGAGAGCATCGCACTCCTCGAGCCCATCGAGGCGACGACACGGTACGGCACGCTCGCGGGGGGTGGCGCAGTTCTGGTCTGGACGTCACGGGGGAGGTAGGCTGAGGCGACTCCAAGGAGATGTCTCATGAACGTCCGCTTCGCCGCTCTCGCTTTCCTCTCGCTCACCGCCGCTGCCTGTGCCGTGCCGGACGCCCCCGCGCAGTCGGCCGGGGAGAACCCGGAAGAGCCATGGAACTGGTCGGAAGAGACCGTCCGTGCAGCCGTGAACCAGGTTCGCGCGGGTCGTGACCTGAATCCGGATTCCTGGCCCGGTGGGGCTCGCGTCGCGGTCCTGCTCTCCTACGACGTGGACAACGAAACCGTCCAGGGACTGCGTACCGGACAGGTCAGCATCGGCCCCCTCTCGCAGGGTCAGTACGGCTCCCGCGTCGCCCTGCCCCGCCTCGTCGACCTCATGAATCGGGAGAACGTCCCATCGACGTTCTTCTTTCCGGCGTGGAGTCTGAAGCTCGCCCCGGAGCAGGCAGGGCTCATCCAGGAATCCGGTATGCACGAGATCGCCGTGCACGGCTGGATCCACGAGCTGAATACTTCGCTCGACGGGGCGACCGAAGAGCGTCTCCTGCGCGACGCCGTGAATACGATTGAGGAGATCACGGGCACGCGACCAGTCGGCTACCGGGCTCCCTCGTGGAACCACAGCCCGAATACGCTGCGCATCGTGCGCGACATCGGCTTTTTGTACGAGAGCTCTCTCATGGCCGACGACCGTCCGTACGAACTCGTCCAGAACGGCGAGCCCACGGGCATCGTCGAGCTCCCTGTCGAATGGATTCTCGACGACGCGCCGCTCTTCAATCCGCGTGGCAACTCCTACATGAATCCCCGCGATGTCATGCAGGTCTGGATCGACGAATTCGACAAGGCCTGGGAGGAAGGCACGATGTTCCTGCTGACGATGCACCCGCACGTGAGTGGACATCGGTCGCGCATCGTCGCCCTGGAGGGACTCATCGACCACATGCAGGCCAAGGGTGGTGTCTGGTTCGGCACGCATGAGGAAGCGGCGCTCTGGGTGCGTGAGCAGGCAGGCATGCCCGCCATGTAGGGAAACCAGAAGCCCAGCCCCGTCCGGATCACGACACCGGGCGGGGCTGGGCTTCCGTTCGCCAGCCTACTCCGCCTTGAGAGCCAGAAGCGGGTCGATGCGCGCGGCGCGTCGTGACGTCCAGCCGCCAGTCCCGTCGCGACCATCGAAACGCCATCTCGAACCATGAGGGTGACGACATCGTCCTGGACCGCACCGAGTGCCATCCGGAGTCCGATCTCGCGCGTGCGCTTCCCCACCCCGTAGGAGATGACGCCGTACACGCCGACCAGTGCGAGCACGAGCGCCGCCAGGCTGAACGCGCTCATGAGCACCATCAGGAAGCGCGGCTGAGCCACCGCCGCTAGCACCACCTCATCCACAGAACGCACTTCGGCCACCGCGAGCGACGGGTCCATCTCACGCACGACGGCACGCACAGGCTCCGCGAGGGCCTCGGGACGCGACGTCGTCTGCACCACGAGTCGCAAGGATGTCGGGTTACGGCCGGTCACGGCTCCCCACTGCGCGACAGGTATGTAGAACTTCGGTTTGATCTCGTTGGTCAGACCGTTGTGGGTCACGTCCTGGGCGACACCGACAACGGTCACCGTGGTTCCGCTCATCGTGAAGGTTCGACCGAGCGGTTCGACATTCGGCCAGTAGCGGCGCACGAAGGTCTCGTTGACGATCCCGA
>JBDGVS010000594.1:0-2089 GCA_039585535.1 Gemmatimonadota bacterium
GAACCAGGCGTACACGGGGAACCAGCGGGAGCCGTATCTCGGTCGACCGACGACCGGCTTGGCCTACATGACCCAGGAGCAGATCGATCAGGCCATCGTCGAGGGGACCGAGCGCGGCGGGCAGATGGCGATGCACGGCAACGGCGACGCCGGCATCGACGCGAACATCGCGGGGATCGCGGCAGCGAGGGCGCAGGGACTCGAGCCGGTTCGACCTCGTGTCGAGCACTGTTCGATCGTGCAGGACGATCAGATTCCACAGCTCATAGAGAATGACATGTCCTGCTCGTTTCTGATCGCCCATGTGCTCTACTGGGGGCAGGCCTTTCGGGATGTCGTCTTCGGGCCCGAGAAGGCGGCGCTCCTCGACCGGACCGGTTCCTTCGAGCGAGCGGGCGTCCCGTACACCCTGCACACGGACTATTCGGTGTCCCGCCTCGCGCCGCTCGAGATGGTCGAGGTCGCCGTGACACGAGAGCTCTTTACCGATCCCGGCGTCGTGCTCGCACCCGACGAGCGGGCGTCGATCCAGATGGCGCTTCGTGCGGTCACGAACGTCGCTGCGTGGCAGCTCCTTTCGGAGGACGAGATCGGGAGCCTGGAGGCCGGCAAGCTCGCCGACCTGGTGATCCTCGCTGACGACCCGCGTGCGGTGTCACCGAGTTCGATCGGCGAGATCGAGGTCTTGGAGACGTGGCTCGGAGGTGTTCGGGTCCACTGAGCTGCGACTCGCTGAAACTCTTCCACCCCCTTCTCCCGTAGTTGTCCTACAAAGTCGGAATTGGGTCCGGCGGGACGACTCCAGCGGGAGATCGACGTGGGAAAGGAAGGCTACCTCGGTGAGTTCGAGCAGGTGCTCCTGCTCACCATCATGCGCCTCGACGATGACGCGTACGGCGTGCGCATCATGTCGGAGGTCGAGGAGCGGATCGGGCGACGCGTGTCGCGTGGCTCGGTCTACGTCACGCTGGATCGGATGGAAGAGAAGGGCTGGATCACGTCCGAGACCGCGCCCGCCGGTTCGGGGCGGGGAGGCCGTCCGCGACGTGTCGTCCGTGTGACCCCCGAGGGTGTCGAGGCGCTGACGAAGTCGCGTGAGGCGCTCCTCACGCTGTGGGACGGACTCGAGCACGCGCTGGGCGGCTGAGGCCGGACGATGCACACCGACCGCGAACACGACGGCGGCCGACCGCCCGAACCCCCTCGCTGGGCGGTCCGTCTGCTCGAGCGACTCGTGCCCCCGACGGATCGCGGCGCGGCAATGCTCGGGGACCTGCACGAGGAGTTCGAAGCGCGCGCTGCCGTCGACGCCCGCGCCGCGCGGCGTTGGTATGCACGCGAAGCGGTCGGCATCGGACTTCGCTACTGGAAGCAGTCACGACGATATCGCCGCGGGGCCGTGGGCCTTGGCGATCACAATCATCAAACGGGAAGTTGGGAGGGGATCGTGGACTCGTTCTTCATGAACGTCCGTTACGCCGTTCGCAGGCTCACGAAGAGCCCGATGTTCACCTTCGTCGCCGTGCTCTCGCTCGGCCTCGGGATCGGCGCGAACACAGGAGCCGGGGCAGCTCATCGACGTGTACGAGGCGTCGACGGGGTTCAGCCACGGCACGCTCTCCTACCCGGACTACCTCGACTTCGTCGAGGGCACCGAAGACGTGTTCGAGTCCGTCGCGGTCTCCCGTTTCGCGGTCGTTCAGGCCGACGCCGACGAGGGCATCGAGACCTTCTTCGGGGCGGGTGTCACCGGGGCGTACTTCGACGTCCTCGGAATCGAGGCGGCGCGCGGACGACTCATCGGTGAAGAGGACGACGTGGCGCCGGGTGCCCACCCGGTCGTGGTGCTCGGCCACAACCACTGGGTCACACGCTACGGAGCCGACCCGGACATCGTCGGTCAGGAAGTGCGCCTCAGTGGTCGACCCTACACGGTGATCGGTGTCACGCCGGAGGGCTTCGCCGGCAGCCTGCGGGGCTTCGAGTCCTCTGTCTTCGTATCCGTCCAGATGGTCGACGAACTGCTGGGGTCGACCGGGAATTCCCTGGAGTCCAGGGGATCGCAGAGCTACTTCGGTACGGCGCGCCT
>JBDGVS010000595.1:0-2036 GCA_039585535.1 Gemmatimonadota bacterium
GATCGTCTGGGCCAGCTTCAGCGCGGGGCCGTATCGGGTGGCCCTGTCGGTGACCGAAAGGGTGTCGAGAACGTTGCGAATGCGACCGATGTCGGTGGTCGACCGGACCGGTGCGTCGGCGGACTGGTCGAATACGACGAGTGATATCCGATCGAGGGGGCCCATGCCTCCGAGCGCCGCCTCGGCGGCGGCGAGGGCATCGGGCCAGCGTTCCCCGATCTCCATCGAATACGAGCGGTCGAGAAGCACCACCCGTTCGGCGGGCCCCGAGCCGGCGAGGAGCGAGCCCTCCTCCGTGGGCACGAAGGGTCGAGCGAAGGCCAGCGCCAGAAAGGCGAGCGCGAGCGCACGGATCGCCAGGAGGAGCCAGTGATGGATCCGACGTCGGTTCTCGGCCTGGTAGGGGACCTTCTCCAGGAACATCAGTGACGGGAACCGCACGACCTTCGCCCGCTGCTTGCGGGTGAGGTGGACGACGATCGGTACGGCGATGCCAGCGAGGCCGACCAGAAATAGCGGGACGAGGAAGCCGAGGGGCACGGTCGCGTCTACCTGACCCGGGCCTTCTTCTCCCGGATCGTCAGATACCGGAAGAGGGCCAGGTCGAGGGGCTTCGATGTGTCGAGCAGCACATGATCCATCCGCTCGCCGGTACACTTCTCTTCGAGCGTGCGGATGTGCTCCGCTACCAGTCGGTCGTAGCCTTCCTTGAGCTTCTTCGGTACGACGGGGATCTGCTCCCCCGTCTCGAGATCTTCGACGTTGGTCGGATCCTCGAACTGAAGCTCGAGTTCGGCAGGGTCCATCAGGCGAAAGACCATCAGGTCGTGCCCACGCCCGCGCAGGAGTCGCAGGGACTCCATGGCGCGGTCGACTTCCTCGTAGAAGTCGGAAACGACGATGACCATCCCTCGTCGCCCGATGCGCTCCGTCGCCTTCAGAAGCGCGGGATACATATCGCCGGGCCGTCCGGCCTCGGTGCGCGCAAGCACATGTAGGGCCCGATTCATGTGACGGGCCGAGGCGGGAACGAACTCCCGGACGTCGTCGTCGAACGTCACGATTCCCACGCGGTCGCGTTGCTTCCGGCTGAAGTGCAGGAGGCAGGCCGTCAGGAAGCGGGCGTAGTCGAGCTTCGACACCCCGTCGGGATCACTCTTGTACGACATGGAGGCCGAGACATCGACGAGCGCCACCACGTTGGCGTTGGTCTCGGCCTCGTACTGTTTCACGTAGTGCCGATCGGTACGGGCGTACAGGCGCCAATCCAGATGGCGGGTGTCGTCGCCCGGCACATACGCCCGATGCTCGGCGAAGTCCATACTGAGCCCGAGGTACGGGGCTCTGTGCAACCCGTTCAGGAACCCTTCGACCACCGTTCGAGCGAGGAGCTCGAGGTTGTCGATTCGGGCCAGGACCTTTGGGTCCAGGAACTGGGCGCCGGGGGCGCCCGCACGGGCACGCGCATGCGTCACGGCGTCGTCCTCACATGCCCGAGGCGGCGGTGACGGAGCACCGGATGAGCCAGCGCACGGATGTCGTCGAACGACGGCGTGTAACGGCCGAGCGTGAGGGCGCGGGCCTTTGCGCCGAGCACGAGGTACTGCGCTGCGCGTACGCTCGCGCCGTAGGCGATCCACTTGTTCACGAATTCGGGGACCGACGCGTCTCTGGCGGGGCGGCTCGCCCGGACCAGTGACACGGCATACTTCAGCACGGCCTCCGGGACCGGGATCTTCCGCACCAGGCGCTGGAAGGCGAGGAGGTCCGCGCCCGTCACCGCATTCTTGAAGTCGGCCGTCTCGATTCCCGTCGTCGCCCGAACGACCTCGAGTTCCTCGTCCTCGGAGAGGTGGTGGATCTCGATCTCGAACATGAAACGGTCGAGCTGGGCCTCGGGAAGAGGGTAGGTGCCTTCGAGCTCGATCGGGTTCTGGGTCGCGAAGACGTAGAAGGGTTCTTCGAGTGTGTAGGTCGTGCCCTGCACCGTGACCCGGTGCTCCTGCATCGCCTCGAGGAGCGCAGCCTGCGTCTTC
>JBDGVS010000596.1:0-2223 GCA_039585535.1 Gemmatimonadota bacterium
CGAACTGCACCGAGTCGCGTCGGAGGGGCTTTCGACGCTCGACCTCGAGCGCATCAAGCAGCAGGTGAAAGGGCAGGTGATGCTCTCTCTGGAGTCGACGGGAGCTCGATTGCATCGGCTGGCCTCCTCGGCTTTGCACGGGGAGCCGTTCTTGACCCTCGACGAAGTACTCGAACGAATCGACGCGGTGACGGAAGACGACGTGCGGCGCCTCGCGGCGCGGTACTTCGACCCTTCGGGTCACCTCCAACTCCGACTCGGGCCTGCCACCTAGGCGGGTCGAGTCGCCTGTATTTCAAACCACATCCCAACGCGAGAGAGCGAGATGCTGATTGGCGTACCGAAGGAGATCAAGCCGGAGGAGTATCGGGTCGCCCTGACCCCTGCCGGAGCCGAGATGCTGACGCAGGCCGGGCATCAGGTCTTCATCGAGAAGAGTGCCGGGCTCGGTAGCGGCTTCACCGACGACTACTACGAAAATGCGGGCGCGACCGTGCTGGACTCCCCCGACGATGTCTGGGCCAAGGCCGAGATGATCATGAAGGTGAAGGAGCCCATCGAGCCCGAATGGCCTCGGATGCGGAAAGATCAGGTCATTTTCACGTACTTCCATTTCGCCGCGTCGGAAGCACTGACAAACGCCGTGATCGCGTCCGGCGCGATCGCCATCGCGTACGAAACCGTCGAATTGCCCACCCGAGAGCTGCCGCTTCTGACGCCCATGAGCGAGGTCGCGGGTCGGATGGCCGTCCAGCAGGGAGCGAAGTACCTCGAGAAGCCTCAGGGCGGACTGGGCGTCCTCCTCGGGGGTGTGCCCGGAGTGAACCCAGGCAAGGTCGTGATCCTCGGTGGGGGCGTCGTCGGCACCAATGCGGCCAAGATGGCCGCTGGACTTGGCGCGAACGTCTTCATCATGGACATCGATCTCGAACGCCTCCGCTACCTGGACGACGTGATGCCGGCGAACGTGAGCACGCTGTTCTCCACGCGTTATGCCATTCGGAAGCAGGTCGAGGACGCGGATCTCATCATCGGTGCCGTGCTGATCCCGGGTGCGAAGGCTCCGAGCCTGATCACTCGCGAGGACCTCAGTCTGATGCGCGAGGGCACGGTCATCGCCGACGTGGCGATCGATCAGGGCGGCTGCGTCGAGACGATGAAGCCGACGACCCATATCGATCCGGTCTACACCGTCGATGGCGTGATCCATTACGCCGTTGCGAACATGCCGGGCGGCGTCCCGCGTACCAGCACTCTGGCCCTGACCAACGCGACGCTGCCCTACGCGATCGCCCTTGCCGGTAAGGGGTGGAAGCAGGCGTGCCTCGATGATCGCGCGCTGAGTCTCGGCGTGAACGTCGTCGATGGGCATGTGACGTACGCAGGCGTCGCGGACGCCTTCGGCATGGAGTGCCGGGAAGTGAGCGACTTTCTCGGCGCAGCCAAGCAGGTCTGACCATGCGTGTCCGCTTCCGGCGTACCGAGTCGAATCCGGCGAGATCCGGCTGGTGGGAACCGGTCTCGTCATGGAGTTGCCGGAAGGTGTGGAGTGCCAGGTCCGGCCGCGGTCGGGCCTGGCACTCAAGCACGGGATCACGCTACCGAACAGCCCGGGGACCATCGATCCGGACTATCGAGGTGAGGTGCGGGTGATCATGCAGAATTTGGGACCGGAGGCGGTCACGCTGGAGCGGGGCGAGCGAATTGCTCAACTGGTATTCGCACGCTTCCTGGCACCCGAGATCGAGGAAGTCGAGGAGGTCTCGGCGACCGGTCGAGGCGAAGGTGGCTTCGGGAGCACCGGGACCACTTGACGCGCCGCCGCAAAGTTCTGGCACCGCACGACTTGTAAACGTATGTTCATCCGGTTCGCCCGATACTCCAATCGGGCCGCCCCCGCTCGCATGACGCTGCCTGGACAGCCCCGACGTTGCTAGAAGAACTCTCCAACTGGTTCAATTCAGGCCGACTGATCCCGGTGAACGACATTGCCGTGGATCTGGGCACTGCGAACACCCTGGTGTACGTGAAGGGCGAAGGAATCGTCCTGAACGAGCCCTCGGTGGTCGCCGTAGAGCGAGGGTCCCGCCGGATTCTCGGCATCGGGCTCGAGGCCAAGCGCATGCTTGGTCGTACGCCGGAAGGGATCGAAGCCATCCGTCCGCTGAAGGATGGCGTGATCGCGGACGTCGATGTGACGGAGATGATGCTCCGGCACTTCCT
>JBDGVS010000597.1:0-2666 GCA_039585535.1 Gemmatimonadota bacterium
GCGATATTGAGCCTCGCCTCGCTTCGGTCGCCGGGTGTGAAGGTTTGCAGGTCGACGCCGTTCGGGATGACCCCGATACGTTCCCGCGTGATGCCAGTGACGCTCGCGATGTCTTTGCACGAGCATTCACTCACGGTCAGAACCTTGCTCAGGCGGCGGATGAGTCGGGGGAGGACGCTGCGGATGTAGACCATCCTGGCACCGTCGTACTTGTCCCGGACGTGCAGGGCGGCAAGGTCGTGCACGGTGCCGACTGAAGGACACGGGAGCCACATAGGCAGCCGCCGGTTTCCCGCCGGGAGAAAGGCGAGGTCCCACGACTCCCGCCGAGCAAGTGCGGGTAGTCTCGTCTGAAACCAGAGGAGCTCACCGAGGGCGCCGGGTACGACGGGATCGATTGGGATCTCCCGTATTCTGGGATTTCCCTGGGTGAAGGTGCTCAATTCGTCGGGTCGACCGACGACGTCGAGTGAGATGTCCGGTGCGAGCCGGGCGAGCCCCTCCAGCATCCGAATGGCGTAGCGACCGATTCCGGAGCGGCCCGAGTCACATCCGAAGACAGGGACACCGATCCTCATGCTGCCCTCCTCGAAGCTGCTTCCCGGACTTCCTCGTAGAGAGCAAGAAGGCGCTCCAGGATTCCGGTCCAAGTGTACGAGGCGAGCACGTGGCTCCGCCCCTCGGCACCCATGCGTGCCCGCAGCTCGGGATTGAGCGCGAGAGCGTCGATCGCGTTGTCGAGATTCCATGCGTCTCCGGGGTCGACCAGAAACCCCGTCTTATCATGCTCGATCATCGAAGGAAGACCTCCCACGCGGTGTGCTACGATCCGAAGGCCTGCCGCCGCCGCCTCGAGTGCGACGATGCCGAACGGTTCATGCAGAGAGGGCAGCGCGAAGACGTCGGCCGCGTGATACGCGTCCACGAGTTCCGGACTCGAAGAATCGACGCCCGGAATCATCGTGACCGCGTCCGATAACCCGCACCGCTCTATCTCGGCTTCGAGACTCGACTCGTAGGCAGCTTCGGTCACGTGACCAAGGAGGACGAGATGCGGGGACGCGACGCCGTCCAACCTCCGCCGCCACCGATGGAGCCCTTCCAGGAGCGCCATTTGGTTCTTCTGGGGATCGATGCGCGACACACAGAGGACCACGAAGGCGTCCTCCGGAATCCCGTGCGCGCTTCGGAACCGCATTCCATTACCGGAGTGGAAGCGCTGCGCGTCGACCCCGTTGGGAAGATGCAGGACGCGGGTCTCGGGAAGTGCCTCAGACGCACGCTCGTACTCGCGGCGGCCCACACAGAGAACCGCGTCCGCGTCCCTCAGGACCCGTCGCGAGCCGACCCACATTCCGAGGGCCTTCCCCCACTCCAGCGTGCCGCGCGTGCGGGACGTCAGTCGCTCCTGTTCCGCGTTCGGAGCGTCGAAGACACCTCCGTGGATCGAGACCACGTACGGCTCCGTGCGACGCAGGGCGGACCGCATGGAGAAGGAGAAGAGGTTCCCCCCGACCCGGTCGAGTCGCAGGCGAGCGTCTTGGTCCAGACCGAGGTAGGGGTAGAAATACGGGTAGCGCCGGACGCGGATTCCTTGGTGAAGATCCTCGCCGGGCGCGGAGAGGGCCGCGGGACAGTGGATCTCTGCCTCGTGTCCTCGGGCGACTGTTCCGCAGGCGTAGGCCTCGACGACACTCTCGGTGCCGCCCCAGTCGGTGGGCGTGTAGCGCCTGGGCACGTGGAGGATCTTCATGCCACCTTGCTCCGGCGGTGAGTGACTTGGTGGAGGAGCGCGTCGAGTTGATCGACGTACCCGGCGAGCGAGAATCGTCGCTCGACGTCCGTGCGGGCCGCGCGAGCCATGCTGTTCCGGAGGGCCGCGTCGTCGATGAGCTGAGCGATGCGGCTCGAGAGAGCATCTTCGTCGCCCGGGGGGAAGAAGAGTGCCGTCTCGCCGTCCCGGAGGAACTCACCCGGGCCCCCGTGCGGCGTGCTCAGGACCGGCGTGCCGGAAGCCATTGCTTCCAGGTGTGTGAGTCCGAACGGCTCTTCCCATACCGAAGGGAAGACGAAGAGGTCGTGTGAGCGGTAATACAGGGGCAGAGAGGCATGTGGCAGTTGACCGGTGAAGGAGACCTGGGCGGGACCTGAGGAAGCCAGATGTCTCAGCTGGTTCAGATAGCTGGGCGGCCCGCTTCCGACGATCGTCAACTCCACGCGTCGGCCCTCGCGGGAAATCTGCTGGACCGCACGAATCACCGTGTCGGGCCCTTTGTAGGGGTGCAGCTGGCCGGCGTACAGGATGCGCACGGGGTCGTGGAGGCTTCCCGGCTTCTCCTTGAGGCGAAAGGACTCGAGGGGGATCCCCTGATAGATCACTCGGCACTCGTCCACCGGCATGCCCCCGCGAGCGAGACCTTCCCGGAGTGTTTCGCTGATGGCCGTGGAGGGTGTAAGAGCGAGATCCCGACTCGTGACATCCGGGTAGAAGACTCGATCCACGATGAAGCGCGCGATCGACCTCGGGTCCATTCCCGGGCGAGCGGGCCGGTAGCCGGTGGGATGGAGGTCGTTGAACGTGTAGAGGAACGGTACTCCGGAGGACTCGATTGCCCTGGCGGGGGCAACGGTGAGCCGGAGTTGGCTCCACAGGAAGACCACGTCGG
>JBDGVS010000598.1:0-2081 GCA_039585535.1 Gemmatimonadota bacterium
GCCTCCGCCGCGGGCTCGACATCGGCTACGGGCTGGAGCGATGCAAGGTCCACCGGTTTCTCTTCTTCCAACGCTTCGACGTCCGGGCTCAGCGACGCCACATCGAGTTCGACCGTGTCGACCATCTCCGGCGACGCGACCTCTACCTCGTCGGGCTCTGCCGGCCATGGACTCGTCTCCTCCTGTGGAGCGCCGTCGATTGGCTGTGCGGACTCCGAGACAGGTGCGTCTCCCGCGTGGACGAGGTCGACCTCGGGCACTTCGCCGGCAACGGATGAAGCATCGGACAGCTGGTCGCCATCGTCGGTGGCGTCGATCGACGCCACGGCGTCCTCCACGAGTAGAGCGGACGCTACCGTGTGCGCACCTCGCGGACCGAGGTCGAGATCGATCGCCCGCTCCTCGTAGGGTGCTCGCTCCTCTTCGACATCGATCACGTCGAGCTCACGCTGGAGCAGTCCTCGGAATTCCTTGAGGAACCTCACCCGCCTGCGCTCGAGGTCGGTCATCGAATCCTGCGCATGGTCGAGCTGACGCCCAATCCCGCGCAGCCGGGCGCGCACCTCCGCCTCGGCCTCCGCAAGAAGACGACGGGCCTCCACCTCGGCCTCCGCAATCATGCGACGAGACTCACCCTCAGCCTCACGCATGGCATGATCGGCCTCACGCTGCGACTGCGCCTGAATATCCGCGCGGAGTTCCTGAGCCGTGACGAGCGCGTCCTGCACGGCCTGCTCACGTCCGGTCTGGGTTTCCACCTGGCTCTGCAGGGTGTTGGTTCGCTCCCGCAGTTGCAGATTTTCTCGAACCAGCGTCTCCAGACGCTCGGCTGCGAGTTCCAGAAAGACGTCGACTTCAGCGGGGTCGTACCCGCGCATCATCTTCTTGAAGTCACCGCGCTTGTTCCGCACGTCGAGCGGAGTCAGGTCGATCATTGCGTGCTTCCTCGTTCACCGAAGAGTGCTGTCCCGATCCGGACCATCGTACTTCCTTCCCGGATCGCGATCTCCAAGTCGTTCGTCATGCCCATCGACAACTCCGGTCCAACCGTCTCCGTGACGGACCGAAGCTGTTCGGACAACCTACGCAGGCGTCCAAAGGCGTCACCGAGGACAATCTCGTCATCGACGAATGGTGCCATCGTCATCAGACCGTCGACACGGAGGCCGGGGAGCTCCGCCATCGCGTGAATCTCCTCCACCGCCCGCTCCAGAGTGAAGCCGCTTTTGGATTCCTCCCCCGAAGTGTTCACCTGAGCGAGCACATGCACCACCCGTTCGTCCTCCTTCGCGGATCGCGCGATACGCTCACCCAGCCGTGGTGAGTCAACCGAGTGGATCAGGTCTGCGACCCCGGCGGCGCGGTTCGCCTTCCGACCCTGGATGTGCCCGATCATGTGCCAGCGCGCCGATTCGGCCCCGAAGTGCTCGACCTTGCCCTCGAGTTCTGGTCGCCCGCAGGCGGAGGCTGCCCGCTCGATGCGCTCGCGCACCGCAGGAAGGGTGGTAGCGAGCCGCGCAGCATAGGTATCGGACATCGTCCGTCTCATGACTGGGGGGCAAAAGAAAAGGGACCCCGCCGGAGCTCCGGCGGGGTCCCTCAGGATCCTCTCAGGCTCCGTACTTAACGAACCTGGAAAGTAATCGGGAACGACACCCACACGGGAACTTTCTTGTCCCGGTTGAGCGCGGCCGTGAACTGATAAACGCTCGCAACGGAAAGCGCAGCATCGTCCAGTGCCTGGTGACCCGAACTCTGATCGACTCGGAAGTCCTGAACCTGACCGTTCTCGTCGATAAAGAAGAAGACTCGGACCGTTCCACCAATACCGGCGTCACGGAGCAGCGGGGGATATTCCCGCATCATCGCGCGCACCACTTCGTTCCGGTTCTGAATCGACGGCGCCACCGTAAACGGCGTGAAGGTCGGCGCGGACGAGATGTCCGTCCCGGCCTCCTCAGGCGGCGGCGGAAGGTCCTCTACCGGGTTTTCCTCAAAGGTCGTCGGCGCAATCGTGATATCCTCTTCGCTATCAGCGGTCGCCATGACCGGCGTGGCAGGACGTGAGATCGCCTGAGGCG
>JBDGVS010000599.1:0-2784 GCA_039585535.1 Gemmatimonadota bacterium
AAGGGGCACTCTTATCCGGCCTCGCCGCCGCGGACATGATCGTCCCCACCTCCTGAACGCGACGACGCGCGCAGCGACGCCCGAGGGTGCGCTCAGCTCACCGGAGCCGGATGGCCACTCCCCCACCCCCCGGTAGCCCAGCGCTTTCCGCTACGTACTCGGCGTAGTCGTGCGCGATCAACTCGCGCACGAGCGGGGGCAGCACCGGCGCCCCCTCGGAGCCAAGCCCGCGACCCGTGATCACATGGAGTACTCGCCCGCCGCTGTCGACCGAGCGCGTCCGCAAGAAATCATGGAAACGTAGCTCGGCCTGGGCCGACGAATAGCCGTGGAGATCGAGAGTGTCGGCCGGGGTTTCGCTCAGGAGAAGCGCAACGCCCGTCAGCTTCGGCTGATCCCCAGAGGGCGTTGCCAGCCGACGCTTCGTTTTTCGGCGGCGCGCCATGGAGCTGCTCTTACGCTACCAGTCCGGACTCTCGTCCGCGTCGAGCTTTTGCATGGCCGCCCGCAGCCGCTCTTCCTCATCGGTCGACAGCTCGGACACCGGGGCCAGTACCGCACGCGTCGCGTTTCCGCGAGCGATGACGCCGACGAACATCCCGGCCGTGACAATCGCCATCATCGGGAGCAGATAACCGAGAAGGTTGAAGCCCTCCGCCGGCGGCATCATCAGCACCTCGGTTCCGAACTGTGCGACGAAGCCCGCCTGAATGGCCTCCACCGACTCACCCGCTTCGAGGGACGCGCGAATCCGCTGTGACCACACGGGCGAAGTTCCACATTGCATCTGGAACTGACACGAATGCACATCCAGACCGCAGCCACAGCTGCACTTCAGAGCGCTCTCGAGAATCATCAGCTTGTCGCCGATTTCTCCCTCGTGAAAGTGCCCGCCAATCGTAGCATTCGGGTCGTAACCGGCGTGCGACGGGCCGCTGGACTGGGCCGCGAGCGGCGCAGCGAGGGCGATCGCGAGACCGAGGGTACCCGCGATGCGGGAGCCAAGTCTGGTCTGGGAACATCACTACCCTAACCGGGGCACGCGGTTTCGCGCGAGGGGCACGACGCGCTGCCGCTCGATCCCTCCCACACCCCTGCAGCCCGTTGGGGTGGTAGACAGGAGTCGACCGCTGGGCGAAGGTGACGCCGCTCCACAGTGCACGACTACGCCCTCATCTCCGCGAGCATGGACCAGCCAGCCCCTACATCGGACATCACCCGAATCCTGGGAGAGATCCGCGAGGGAGATCGAGAAGCCTTCGATCGACTGATCCCACTGGTATACGACGACCTGCGTGGTATCGCCCACCGAAAGATGCAGCGCGAGCGAAACGGACACACGCTCGACACGACGGCCGTCGTCCACGAGGCATGGGTTCGAATGTCGGCCCAGGAGGGCATATGGCGCGACCGCGTCCATTTCTTCGCTGTAGCCGGTAGAGTGATGCGTCACGTGCTGATCGACTACGCGCGGCGCAGAGCTACGGACAAGCGCGGCGCCGACCCGGTGCTGCTGCCCCTTTCGGAGAGGACGCCGTCCGGGGAACCGGACATGCTCGACGTGATCGAGCTCGACGACGCGCTGGCCCGACTAGGTGAGATCGATCCGAGACTCGAGGAGCTGGTGGAGTGCCGGTTCTTCGGAGGGCTGAGCATGGAGGAGGCTGCGGAAGCGATGGGAGTGTCGACCCGAACGGCCACGCGGGACTGGCAGCGTGCCCGCGCATATCTATACGAGATGCTGCGATCGTGAGTCACACTGACCCACGGGTGGTCGACGAAGTCTTCCAGGCAGCACTCGATATCGAACCGGAGGGACGTGCCGACTTCGTGGAAGCCCGCACATCCGACGAGGCGGTGCGCCTGCGCGTATTCCAACTCCTCAGCCTCGCCGATGCCTCCGACGGCTTCCTCGAAGCCCCGACTGGTGGCATTCAGGAACGCGTCCTGGCCGCGCTGGATGAGGCGGAGAGTGTCGCGAACCCGAAGGAAACCGACCGCGCAGGAGAGGTCCTCGGGTCGTATCGGCTGATTCGCCCGATCGGCCGCGGCGGGATGGCGTCGGTTTGGCTCGCCGAGCGTGCAGACGGTGCGTGGAGCGGCCAGGTGGCGGTCAAGTTGATCCGGAAGGGACTGGACACGGACGATGTACTGCGCCGCTTCCGGGCCGAGCGGCAGATTCTGTCCGCCCTCGCACACCCCGGGATCTGTCGCCTGCTCGACGGAGGCGAAACCGATTCGGCGCAGCCGTATCTCGTGATGGAGTTCGTGGATGGGCGGCGCATCACAGACCACTGTGATGCGCCGAACGGTTGGGGCTCTTCCTGGAAGTCGCGCGGGCTGTCTCGTTCGCTCACCGGGCGATGGTCGTTCACCGCGATCTCAAGCCATCCAACATCCTCGTGGACGCGCATGGGCAGGCCAAGCTCCTCGACTTCGGCATCGCCAAGCTGCTCGATCCGGACGTCTGGCCCGACAACCCGGACATCACGCGGCGCGAGTCCCGCCTCCTGACGCCGGAATACGCCAGCCCGGAACAGCTGCGCGGTGATCCGGTCACCGCCGCCTCCGACACCTTCCAACTCGGCGTGCTGCTCTACCAGCTGTTGACCCTCGAATCACCCTTCCCGGAAATCCGGTCCGAAGGGTCCTCCCTGCAATCGCGGCTCGCCCGTCACGGTGGACCCGTCGAGAAGCCGAGCGCGCTGGTCGCACGCACCTCGAGTGATGACGCCGATCGCTTCCGGGAGGCGATGGGGCTGGTACCGGCACGGGCCGCCGGTG
>JBDGVS010000600.1:0-1368 GCA_039585535.1 Gemmatimonadota bacterium
GCGCGCCGGAATGAGCGTAGTGCGAATTTCAGGTCTCGACCCATCGTCATCATCGTCAGTTGTCCCCTGGAGTCCCGTTTGTGCATTCGTGCGAGTTCATTGGCGTGAGACCGAGCGCCCCACGCGAACCGAAGTGCGTTCCAGCGGCGTGCGGGGCCCGGGCGATCCCGCTCGCTGTGTTCGAGTGCGGTGAGCTCCGCTTCCCATTCTTCGACCCATCGATCCCGGTAGGTCAGAGGGACCGCGCGCGCCCACAGGCGCAGTAATCGACGGGGCATCAGCCCTGGGCTGCGGGCCGGGGCGCGGCGCCCGTGAGTGCTGCGAGTCGTTCGAGCGCCTCAGCGGTCGCGCGTGCGCCCTCTGGCGTGACGCGGTAGTAGCGGCGTCGGGGCCGACCCGCGGCTTTCGCCTCGTCCTCGCCCTCCCACTCACTGTCCACGTACTCCCTCGCTTCCATTCGAGCCAGCGTCGGATATACGGTCCCGCTCGGGAGGCCCGTCGCCTCCATGATGTCGAGACCAAAGCGGTGTCCGTCGAGTGCGGCTTTCAGAATCGCCACCGTTGCCGCGCCGAGCGCTCTGTTTCGTGCCATGTCGTTGGTCTCTCGAGGGACGCCACGCCGACGGCACTCGATCGAGTCGGCCGCCTGCTATGTAGTATTAGTATGTAGCAATTCTAGATACGGTTGCCCGAGAGGGTCAACCCGTCGTGGCTCTCGAGTTTGCGTGATATTGAAGGGGGCCGGACTATGAGCCCGCAGCTTCACATCGAGCGGAGAACATGTGCAGGACTTTCGGTACGCGCTGAGGGCGCTTCGGCGGACCCCCGGCTTCACGATGATCGTCGTGGCTACGCTCGGCCTCGGGGTGGGACTCAATACCGCCATCTTCAGCCTCGTAGACGGCGTGCTCCTCCGTCCGCTGCCGTACGACGACCCCGATCGGGTCATGACGCTCTGGGAATCCAACCCTCAGCTCGACGTCTTCCAGGATCGGGTGTCGGCGGGCACCTACCGTGACTGGCAGGATCGTTCGGGGTCGTTCGCCTCCCTCGGAGCCTACGGCTTCGAGACCTTCATCATGGGTGGCGCCGGTGAGTCGGTGCGCGTTTCCGGGGCGCGAATCTCACCGTCGGTATTCGATGTCGTCGGGGTGAGGCCGACTCTGGGACGGGCGTTTCGGGAAGGTGAGGCCACGCCCGGCGAGGACATGGTCGTGATCCTCTCCAACGGCTTCTGGGCTCAGCGCTTCGGGTCGGACGCGGACATTCTCGGAACGACGATCGTCCTGGACGATGAGCCGTTCACCGTGGTAGGCGTGATGCCTCCACGCTTCGAATTCCCGCCCGATGCGGACATCGACGTGTGGC
>JBDGVS010000600.1:1384-2657 GCA_039585535.1 Gemmatimonadota bacterium
GTCCGGGCGATGCGCACGTACACCGTGGTCGGACGGCTCGCCCCCGGAGTCTCCGTGGAACAAGCCCGGTCCGAGCTGGACGCGATCTCGATGGGCATCGCCGAGGAGAACCCGGAGAGCAATCGCGGCTGGGGCGCGGATATCACGCCCGCGCTCGAGCAGCTGGTCGGTGACTTCACCCGTCTCGTGACCGTGCTTGCCGGCGCAGCCGGAATGGTGCTTCTGATCGGCTGCGTGAACATCGCGAATCTGATCCTGGCCCGTGCCTCGGCGAACCAGCGCGAGTTTGCGATCTACGCGACGCTGGGCGCCGGACGGGCCCGACTCCTGCGTCGGTCGGTTGCCGAGAGTCTGAGTCTCGTCGTTCTGGGTGGAGGCCTGGGGATCGTACTCGCGGTCGCGGGTGTGGCCGTCCTCAAGCGATTGCTGCCGCCCGACCTCCCGCGGGTCGACGAAATTGGTATCGACGGAAGCATCCTGGCGTTCGCCGCGCTGGCCTCACTCGCAGCCGGACTCTTCTTCGGCCTCTATCCCGCGCTGCGGGCAATTCGGCCGCGACTGGTCGACGTGCTTCAGGAGGGCGGCCGGGGTCGATCGAGCGGCCGGGGTGCCCGGCGTCTACTCAACACGATGGTGGCTGTGCAGGTGGCTCTCGCCCTCGTCCTGCTCCTCAACGCAGGGGTCATGATCCGAAGCGTATCGCGCCTCCTCGATGTGGAGCCGGGCTTTCGGACGGAGGATGTGCTCATCGCTGCCCTGTCCCTGCCCGACAACGAGTTCCCCGATCGCGCGAGCCAGGTTCAGTTCTGGACCCGGCTCGTCGATGCGGTCGGGGCCCAGGGGGGAGTAGAGTCGGCCGGCGCGGTCTCCGCATTGCCAATGAGTCCCCTCGGCGCGGACTTCGATCTCCCGATTCGGATCGAGGGACGGGAAGCGACCTCGTCGGCGGAGCAGCCTCGGGCGGGATATCGGGCCGTGGTTCCCGGGTACTTCGAGGCGATGGACATGACGCTGGTGAGCGGTCGTTTCTTCAACCGATTCGATCGGGAAGAAGGACGCCCGGTGATGATTCTCAACGAGAGTGCGGAGCGGCTGCTCTTCCCCGGCGAGGATCCGCTGGGCCAGATCCTCGGCGTCCCCATGGCGGGCAGCATCGAGATCGTCGGGGTCGTGGGTGACGTCCGTCACAACGGACTCGATGCGCCGGCCAGTCCGGAGCTCTTCGTGGCGTTCGAGAACTTCCCGACCCGAGATATGCACCTGGTCGTGCACA
>JBDGVS010000601.1:0-2279 GCA_039585535.1 Gemmatimonadota bacterium
GGGCGCGAGCCAGCTCCTTGGTCTTGAGCGGGCCTCGTTCCGAGTCGTTCAGCGCCGCGATCACCCGCTCGCTGAGCTTTCGATCCTGCTCAGAGGGTGTGCTCTTCGATGCGGAAGGACCTCGGCGGGTCGAGGGTCGGCCCGACCCGCGGCCACGCCCTGATCCCGACCCCGTACCACGACCCCGGCCGCGTCCACCTGAGCCACCACCCTTTGAACCTTTGCCGCGGCCCCCACCCCCGCTGCGCCGCCCCCGGGTCAACGTCCGACTCCGATGCGCACATCGGCATACCAACGACTTCCCGAGGGGCCAAGCCCCGGGGCTACACGGATTTCGGACGGAGTCGGGACGCCCCGTGCGCTCAGATATGCATCGACCGAAGACACGACGTGGTTCGCGATGATCGCCCCAACGACGTTCGTCGCCTGTCGGTAGCGCTCGTCGCTTTCTGAAATCAGTCCTGCGTACTCGTCCTGTGCGCCTCCGGTGCCCGTCCAGTCCCACAGGAAATCCGTGTCATACCCTCTCGACTCATAGTATTCGAGAGCACGCTCATACTGAGGATCCGATGGGGGAGTCGACGGACCGTCGGGGAGGAACAACCCGGTTGCCAGGCTCCAGATCGAACCATTGAACGTCGATGGATCATCCTCAGGCTGGATCCCAGACGACCCCGGATCCGCATCGAATGCCCCCGACCGCCCCCACTTGGTGAGCGTCTCGTAATAGTCGAAATCTCCGTCAACGCGGGTGCCGAGCTGAATCCTCGCCTCCTCCCACGCGAAGTCACGGTACGCGGCTTTCAACTCCCCTCCAGCTGAACGTCGGTCAAAGTAGAAGAACCATCCCGCCGCCTCGAGCGCTACGTAAGCCCACTTCCGCGGCTGGTCGAGCAGATGCTGACCCGCGCCCGGCAGGACGGCCGAATACAGGGTAGCCCGGCCCGGGGAGACACGCTCAACCTGTTGGCGAGCCGGAGGCACGGCAGAGTACCACTGCCCTGCTCCGGCCTCAGCCACCGTCTGGAAAGCTGGCTCGCCGATGGGTGAGACGAGCCCCCCGGGAACGAAGGCTGCGGACCCAACAGCCCATGCCGACTGCGCTGACGAATCGGCCGGCGAGAGAGCGAGCCCCGACGCCATCAGACCGCTGAGCGCCAACGCGCGAGCGGCCCTGCGGAGGGTCGCCGGGAGTGTGAGCATCAGAAGCCGATCGAGAACGTCACGTGGACCGGCTCGGTCTCGCCCGTGATCGTCGAGACGGCGAGCGACTTCTCGATCGAGAGGTCGAAGCGCTGGTAGCGAAGACCGAGACCCACTCGGGTCCCATCCTCCTGGCCACGGAGCGAGAGCGCATCCCCACGGCCAGCGGAGAGTTCGGTCCCCAGGTAGAAGGAGGTGTTGCCCAAGCTCTTCAGGCGATCCTCGACCTCGAACGCGAGCCAGGCCTGGAGGTCCTCTCGCTCAGTCAACGCAGAGATCAGGTTGTATGCAGCGGCCACGCGGACCCGGGCCGGCAACGGATCGGCCTGCTCAGCGTTTCGAACCTGGAGGCTGGGGCCAAGGTGTGCGACCATCGCGCCGATCCTCAGATCGTCGATCGGCATGAGCTGAGTGCCGAGATCGACGGCGTAGGTCGTCGCAGTCGTCCCCTGGTCGGCACAGATACCGCGGCAGGTGAACTGGAAGCGAACGATCTTGAAATTCACGCCGGCCGATACGCGATCTGACAGGCGGGTCGCCGCCGAGACAATACCGAGGTGATTTCGGACGGTGAGCGTACCTGTGTAGTTCCCGAATTCATCCGTCTGATCGAACTCGCCCGCGTCCAGCAGATAGTACGAACCACCGAAGGCACCGAGGCCCTGACGAGCGTACATCGCCGTCGCTGCCGTAGCGGTGCCTACCGTGTGGTCACCCCGCACGATGACCCCCTGACTCCGCTCGAGTCCCGCCAGACCTGCCGGGTTCCACCACGTGCTCTCGACGCCCTCGGTCCACGTCATGGCTCGCCCCAGCGACACCCCCTGAGCTCCAACGGGCAGAAGAAGAAAGATCGCGCCTTCGTTCGGATCGTCGGCACTCTGGGCATGCACGTCCCCACCCTCGCCGAGAGCGAACCCCAGCGAAAAGACAATCGCGAGAAGACCCCGTCGCGACGCGGTCATTCGGCGGAGAGATACAGATCGGTCAGCGCGCGTCAGCTTCATCCTCGGCGGGAAGGCGGAATCCCAGTTGTCCCAGGTACGAACGGTTCTTCCGCCAAGACTTGAGCGGCT
>JBDGVS010000602.1:0-2060 GCA_039585535.1 Gemmatimonadota bacterium
GCAGCCATGCCTGCTGACGTTTCGCCAGTGAACGCACCCTCGTCTTCGGTGTGTACGTTCTGAACGCCGATCCCTACGCGAGAAGGCGCGGCCTCCGCCGCAGTCGCGATCGCCACTGCCGAGGGGAACACGATCAACTCATGCGCTTCCGGCACTCCGTCGAGCGACAGGCTCTCGAAGAAGGTCCGAGTCGCGCTGGGTCCGGTATTCATCTTCCAGTTGCCGGCTATCACCGCCATCACGAGCTCCGGTTCGTAAGAGATTCCACACCTGGCAGTACAGCCCCAGCCAGGAGCTCCAGTGAGGCACCACCACCGGTCGAAACGTGCGTGAGGCGATCGAGAACGCCAGCCCGGTCCGCCGCCGCGGCCGAGTCTCCACCCCCGAGCACGCCGAGGGCACCCCCGTCGCAGGCGTCCGCGACAGCCAACGCAACCTCGACCGTACCCTTCGCGAACGGTCCGACCTCGAACACACCCATCGGACCATTCCACACGATGGTCTGCGCCCGCCGGACGAGTTCCGCGTAGCGGGCCCGCGTCTCCGGTCCGATGTCGAGGATCATGTCGGTGCCACCGACCTCCGTCCGCGCCACGGCACGCGTAGCGGCATCCTCCGCAATTTCATCGGCGACGACACAGTCCGTCGGCAGCACGAGTCTTTCCCCTCCCTCCTCGAGAACGCGACGCGCCGTCGCCACCGCGTCTTCTTCTACCAGTGAAGCTCCGGTCTCGAGGTCGAGCGCACGGAAGAAGGTGTTCGCCATCGCGCCGCCAATCAGCAGATGGTCGACTCTCGGGAGCAGAGCCGAGATCACATCGATTTTCGAGGAGATCTTGGCACCACCGATGATCGCGACGAACGGACGTTCCGGAAGGCGCAAAGCCTCCTCCAGAAAGCGGAGTTCCCGTGCCATCAGGTGCCCGGCGACCGCTTCGCCACCCCTGGCGACGGGTGCCGAGTCCCGCCCAAGAGGCAGAAAGCTGAGGGTCGTTCTTCGTCTCACCCGGGAGATACCGGGTGTTCTCGAGCAGTGCGATGGAGCCGTTCGCCAATCGGGCCACAGCCTCCTCCACCTCGGCTCCGTGGGTGTGCGGCACGAACACGACAGGAACGTCCAGAAGCTCGTCGAGCCTTCGGGCGACCGGCGCGAGCGAGAACTCCGGTCGTGCCTCTCCCCTGGGTCGGCCCAGATGGGAGAGCAGGACTACACGGGCTCCGGCTCCGGTAAGTGAGCGCAGAGCTTCGAGTGACGCTCGGATCCTCTGATCGTCCGTGATGTCGCTTCCATCAAGCGGAACGTTGAGGTCGGCGCGTACAACGACGGTTGTGCCTCGGAGCGATACGGAATCGACGTCCGAGAGTGTCTTCTTGTTCACTGTGGCGGAAAAATCTTCCCCAGGTCGTCGACGTAGGCACGCCCTTCTGGCGTGAGATCCGTCCTCTTCGCGGAGACCCAGCGGACGAACGTGATGTCCGGCCCACTTCCGTAGTCCCAGAACTCGGTGAGTCGGCCGGTACCATCGTCGACGACATTGACGTGGTTGGGTCGTCCGAAACGTACCCACACCTCCGACGCATCACCAAAGGCACTGCCGAAACGGAGGTGCGTGTAGGACGTCCGCGCCATGTGCTCGACCCAGCGTTCGTTGACCTCGGTCGACGGTGATCGGTCGCGCAGCGCCCAGTACGACGTCTCCCAAGCCCTGCGCTCCGCCGGGGCCAGCCGACCGTACTCGGCCGCCTCCGCCCCATCGAGAAGGACGCCCACCTGAGACAGCCGCTCGGCGTCCGTCTCCGTCATCCGAGCCAGCGCTACGTCGAAATGCTCGGCCGCCTCCGTAGAACGGTCGAGTCGATGGAGTGCGATGGCCGCAAGCAGCAATGCGTTCGGATGGCCTTCGCTCGTTCGTGCAAACCGCCGGGCGCCCGAGAGGAGGTCCTCCCATCGCTCTTCCTGAGCAAGCGTGATCAGCAGATCGGTGTTCGCATCGACGTGCCCGGGATACGCCTCAACCGCCGCCCGGAGCGACGCCATCATGAGCGTGAGGTCAGCCGCA
>JBDGVS010000603.1:0-1610 GCA_039585535.1 Gemmatimonadota bacterium
AGGAACGGGCGGCGTCCGTACAGTTGGCCCACGACGCTCGCGGTGGGGTCGGCGAGTGCGAGTACGAGGACGCCACTCACCGCCTCGGGACGGGGAGCGATCGCCACGACGACAAGCGCCCCGAAGGTGTACCAGGTGGAGGAGGCTAGCCCTGTGGCCTCTCGGGGTGACGCGAAGCTGGTGAATGATCGGAAGAAGAGTTCGTTGGCTCGCTTGTTCATCAGCCGTACTGCGTCGCCGATGAGCAGAAGCACCCCGATGCCGCCGAGGATCATGAGCGCCTGGGGCTTCGACAGCTCCAGAAATGTCAGCCCGGCGGCAATGACCAGACCGCTGAAGCCGTGGAGAATCTTTCGCCAGGGCTGAATACCCCGAGTTCGGCCGACCAGGTCTTCGAGCGCTTCCCCACGAGTGTCTGCGATGCTAACCGAACTCCACGCCTCCGCCGCCAGCCTCCGCCGCCAGCAAGGCGGTATCCGCGGAGCGCATGAGCATCTGCGGGTCGCTGTGAGTCGCAGAGTAGGCAGCGAGACCGAAGCAGACGGTGCCCGGAGCCATGGCGGCCAGCGCTGCCTCGATTCGGTCTGCGGCGATTCGGCCGCCCTGGAGGTTCGTCCCCAGGAGCAGGACGACGTAGCGGCCAGCTCCCATGTGGGATACCAGGTCTGCCGCACGTGATGTCTGCTCGATGGCCTGTCCGATTCGGCGGACGTCATCCGAGGGCGTGTTCTCGTCTGCGCCTGCAGACACGAGCATGACCGTGAACGGCAGGCCCCGGTCCCCTGCCTCGAAGAGGTAGTTGTAGACCAGGTCGAAGTGCAGAGTGTTTGCCAACCCCGTCTGTGCGTCGGTGAGCGCGGGGTGCGTCCGCGCGAGCTCGCCCGCGCCGGCCTGTTCACTGCCGATCATCAGAACTCCGTATGTACTGCGCGATCGGGGGGGTGCTTCAATTTCAAATATATGTCCCCGTATCGCCAGAACTACGTTCGCTCCCGTCTATCGCGGGAGTGCCAGCGCCACGATTTCTGCGGACTCTCCGCCACCTCCGACCGAGATCACGATGAACTGACGGCCTTCGTGCATGTACGTCATCGGTAGACCGACCTGCGAGTTGGGAAGTTCGATCTCCGCAAGGATCGCACCCGTCGCCTTGTCGTGTGCGCGGAAGGTCGGGCCGCCGCCCTCGCCCTCTCCGGCGAAGAGCAGGGTACGCGTCACCAGGAGACCTGGGTGCGTCGGTGTCCCGGTGCGGGGAAGGTCCGTGACGTCGAGCCCGAGCTCTTCGGCGTACGCTTCGGGGGTGTCCGCGTTTGCGATCGTCCAGGCGAGATCACCGGTGGACAGATCCAGGGCCGTGATCGTTCCCCATGGGGGCTTCACGACGGGAACCCGTCGCCCAATCCGAGCCAGGGCGTACACACCGATGTAATCCATGTCCGAGCGGTCCCCGGACGGCTCGAGCGCGATGGCCATCGGAGAGTTGACCGCACCCACGTAGAGCATCCCGGTCTCGGGATCGAGCGCCCCTCCTTCCCAGTTGGCGCCACCAGTGCTGCGTGGGGATTGCAGCAATCCTTTCGTGCCATCCGGAGCATCAGCCAGCGAGGGGG
>JBDGVS010000604.1:0-30676 GCA_039585535.1 Gemmatimonadota bacterium
AAAAAACTCGAGAGCCTGTGCCTTCAGCTCCGGGGTGTAGTCGATGAGGTCGTCCTCGGTCACGCCTTGGAGTGCAAACGGGGGTGGCTTCGTCGGGAATGGCTGCGTCGCGGCGGTCCACTCGCCAGGCACATCGGTCTGAGGAACGGCTCGCTCTTCGATGGGCCAGACCGGCTCACCGGTGATTCGATCGAAGACGAAGGTGAAGCCCTGCTTAGTCGGGAGGGCGACGATCTTTCGCGGCCGTCCCTCGACGACGATGTCTCCCAGGATCGGGGCTGTGGTGTTGTCCCAGTCCCAGATGTCATGATGGATCGTCTGGAAGTGCCAGACCTTCTCACCCGTCTTCGCATCCAGACAGACCAGGCTCGTCGAGAACAGGTTGTCACCGTGTCGGTGACCGCCGTAGAAGTCCCCGGTTGGCGCCTCGGTGGGGAGGTAGACGTACCCCGTCTCTGCGTCGAACGAGATCGGTGCCCATGCACCGGCGTTCCCGGTGTACGTCGCCGACTCATTCTGCCAACTCTCGTAGCCCTCCTCGCCGAATTCTGGAATCGTTTTGAACGTCCACAGGAGGTCGCCAGTGCGGGCGTCGTATCCACGAACGTCGCCGGGGGTGTTGGCCTTCGTCGGGGGATCGTCTCCGATGTGCAGAGCGGAGCCGACGATGACGACATCTCCCACGACCACCGCAGGAGAGCTGGCTCCGATCGTGCCGATCAGGGGGACCCCGTCTCGCCGCCGATGCTCTTCCATCAGATCGACGATGCCGTCCGTACCGAACGCTGCGATCGGGCGACCCGTGCGTGTATCCAGCGCCGCTAGCTGGTAGCCGGGTGTGACGACGTAGATCCGCGCGTCGTCCGTCCCATCGGTCCAGTACGCGACCCCGCGGCCTGGGTTGATGCGTGGTGCTCCGATCAACCGCTCGTCTTCTTCGGGTCGCCACATCCACAGCGTCTCGCCGGAGCCCGGGTCGATCGCCACGACGTTGCGCGTCCGCCCTGCCGTGGCGTACAGGACGCCATCCACCATGAGCGGCGTCGTCTGAGACGATGTACGAGGGTTCGGTCCGAAGTTGCGTCCGCTCCACCGCCACGCAATCTCGAGATCGCCGGCGTTCGTAGCATCGATCTGATCCAGCGGTGCGTAACGCGTGTGTCCCGCGTCGCCGCCGTAGACACTCCACTCGTCACCGGTGGTGCCGGTCTGGGCACCCGTCGGTGCAGGGGTGAGGAGGGCACACACGAGTGTGCAGATGAGACCCAACGGAACGAACCGCATGCGCATTCTTGACGAGGGAAGCTGTCCGGTGCGGGGCTAACGTGGCCGCAGCTCGAGCCCCTCGCCAGACCGGCCCACGTTGCCGGGCGAGGAGCCCTCAGATAGGGTTCGAGCGCCATGGCACCTCCTTTGTCGAAACGTCTCCGCCGGACCGTCGCGGTACTCGCCCTCGTGCTGTTGGGTGTCGCCCTCGGGCCGCGTGTGCGCTTTGATGATCGGTGGGCAGAATCCGAGCCAGGTGGGGATCTCGACGAGTGGTTGGCTGCTCGTGAGGCTGGGGTTCCGGGCCTCCGGGATGGAGATCAGAAAGGGATCGTGTGGGCCGATCCTGTTCGTCGAGACGTGACGCCGATCGCGGTGGTATATCTGCACGGTTTCTCTGCCGACCGGCACGAGATCGAGCCGGTGCTCACGGAGCTGGCCAGTGAGCTGGGGTTCAACGTCTTCTTCACCCGTCTTCGCGGCCACGGTCGGGACGGCCCGGCGATGGCGGAGGCTACGGTCGAAGGCTGGCTCGACGACACCGCCGAGGCGGTCGCGATCGGAAGTCGTATCGGCGAGAACGTGGTGTTGATGGGCACCTCTACGGGAGGAACCCTGGCCACCTGGGCGGCGAACAGGCCCGAGGCCGCCGATCGGATAGACGGCCTGGTGCTCGTGTCTCCGAACTACCAGCCCAAGGACCGTTTGTCGCGCGTGCTGCTCTACCCGTGGGGGAGTGTGATCGCAGGTCTCTTTCTCGGAAAACAACGGTGCTTCACGCCGGAGAACGACGTTCAGGAGCAGCATTGGACGACGTGTTATCCGACGTCCGCACTGTCGACGATGATGGCCCTGGTAGAACACGTGCGCACGATGGATCTGACGGCGGTAGAGGTCCCGACGCTGGTCCTCTACGATCCGGCGGACCAGGTCGTCGAGCCGACGGAGACGGAGCGTGTCGTGGCAGGCCTCGCGGGCACTTCCCCGGTCCTGTACGAGGTTCGTTCGAGCTCCGACCCGGCCCACCACGTTCTGGCCGGGGACATCGTCTCGCCCGAATCGAGCGACGAGGTGTCGTCGGTCCTGCGCTCGTTTCTCTTCAGGCTATCGAACGCGCCACTTGAGGAAGCCGCGCGAACCACGGCCTCGAGCGCTCGAGTTGGCCCGCCAGTCGGAACAGAGTGTCTTCCCGTGCGAAATGACCAACCAGATGGACGCCGACCGGGAGCCCGCTGCCGGTAGTGTGCAGTGGCACGGACATGGCGGGATGTCCGGTCGCGTTGAAGACGGGTGTGAATGGCGTGAAATCGAGAGCGCCCTTTGCGGCCTCGTCGATGACGCCGGCGGCTTTGATCAGGCGGCCGGAGCCGAATGCGCCGAGGAATCGGAGCTGTGCATTCTCCGCCGCGGATGGGCCGAGCGTGCCCAGAAGGGGCGGTGGCGTCGACAACGTCGGCGTCAGGATCACATCGAAGTCTTCGAAGAATGCTCCAATGCCCCGTCCGATCTCCTCGAGTCCGCGGAGTGCCGTCGCGAAGTCGTTTGCCGACAGTGAGTCGGCGAGAAGCGCCAGAGCCCGCGTCGTAGGCTCCAGATCGCCGCGTCGAGGGCGGTGCCCGACGAGTCTGGTGGCTTCTGCGATGTCGGCACCCAGCTCACCAGCGATCACTGTAAGGAAGTGCCGTGAGAACGCCGGGCCGTCGAGGGGAAGGTCGGCCGGTACGACTTCATGACCGAGTTCTTCGAGCAACGAGACACATTCGTGAGCGGCGGCGACACATTCGGGATCGACATCCACCGGCACGGACGGGGTCGTGGTCCACGCGATCCGAAGACGACCAGGGTCAGTATCGACTTCCTCGATGTACGGCCGGGTCGGTGAGGCGATTTCGAAGGGCGCTCCAGCATCGGGTCCCTGGGTGGCGTCGAGCATCGCTGCGCTGTCCCGCACACTGCGGGTGAGTACATGCTCGACCGTGGCCCCGCGCCAATGTTGGCCGCGCTTGGGCCCGGCAGGCGTGCGCCCTCGTGTCGGCTTCAGGCCGAAGAGTCCGCAACAGGACGCGGGGATCCGAATCGATCCACCTCCGTCGCCGCCCCCAGCCATGGGTACGATACCGGCCGCCACCGCGGCCGCTGACCCTCCACTGGAGCCGCCAGGCGTGCGTTCCGTATCCCACGGATTTCGGCACGGGCCCCAGTAGGCGGACTCCGTTGTCGGCAGGAGGCCCCACTCCGGGAGGTTCGTTTTCCCGAAGGTGGAAACACCGGTGCGGCGGATGCGCACCGTGAGCTCGGTGTCCGAGTCCATGGGCGTATCGGCGAGAAATCTGCTGCCCGACGACGTTGGATGGCCCTTGTGATGGGTCATCAGGTCTTTGGCAAGGAAGGGCACGCCCGCGAACACACCCGCGTCCGCTCCTCGGCTCGCGGTGGCGCGCGCGGCTGCACGCGCGTCCGCCTCCATCCGATACACCACGGCGTTCAGCTGCGGATCGAGAGCGTCGAGGCGTTCCAGTGCGAGTTCGAGGACTTCCTCGGCACTGATGTCTCCGGCCCGCACTCTCGCGGCCAACGCTGTCGCGTCGTGGGCCAGGTACTCCTCGTGAGTCACGCCCCGAGAGCCTGTTCGAGATCGGCGAGCATCTGGCGCGAGCTCGGATGGTCGGGCATGAACTCCACGGCGCGGCGCGCGTGCGGAAGAGCCTCGGAGAAACGCTCCAGGCGGAGGTACGTACGGGCGAGTTCGAAGTGGGCGAGCCCGAATCCGGGATCGGCCGCGACGGCCTGGGCGTATGCCTCGGCCGCTTCCGAAAGGCGCTCGGCGCGTTGCAGCGCGTTTCCGAGGTTGAAGTGCGCCAGCGACTCGTGCGGATTGAGTCTGATGGACTCCTCGAACGCCTCGCGTGCGCCTGCCGGATTGCCGTTGTTGGCTCGGGCCAGGCCCAGATTCACCCACGCGAGCGGCTGCTGCGGGTCCACAGCGAGACTCCGTTCGATTGCTTCGGCGGCTGCGACCCAGGCACCCGCCTGATTGTGCATCTGGCCGAGCGCATGAAGGACACGCGCATCATCGGGCCGGAGCTCGAGAGCTTTCTGGTAGGCGAGCTCGCTCGCTCCGAAGTCGCGCTCCTCGCGGGCTCGATCGCCGAGGAAGCCCAGCGCAAGAATCCACCGACCTCGAAGGGCCTCGTCATCGGCCTCGACAGCTCCCGCCTGTTCCAGTGCGTCGACGAGTACGGCTCGGACGGTGGGCTCGTCACCTCGGGACCAGTGCAACGCGGCCAGAGCGAGAGAGCGCACGTCGAGGTCCTCGTTCTCCGTGAGCTCGAGAAGATCTGCCTCCGTGGTGCCGGGCAACGTGGCCACGTTCGCCGGGAGGTACGCCGCGAACAGCCGTCCGAGTGCCTGGAACTGGATGAGGGGGTCCGTCTCCTCCGGGTGCAGCAGGAGGGCTGCGGCCTCTCCGGCGTTCCGTGCGCGGAACTCCGACGCGATCCCGCTTACGAGTGGGCGGTGCGGCTTGGCTTCTCCCCACCACGTATTGGCCTGCCTCTGCAACTCGAGAGCGGAGCGGTCGGTGTGACACTGTGCGCACGCGCTCTCGAGCCCGAGGTCGGCGTCGAAGACGGGGCGAGGAATCGCGATGGTGTGATCGGAACGAGCGAATGCGACGCCGTCCCCGACCTCAGGGTGTTGCAAGTACGGCATGTGGCACGAGACGCACTTGGCTCCATCGGACCCGGGTGTGTGGAACGTATGCGCCTCCGGGTCTTCCGCCTTGCTCGCGTGGCATGAGGTGCACTGTCCGTCGTCGAGCGGGTCGTCGAGCGGAGCCCGGTTGACGTCCCAATACCCTTGAGCGTGGGGCTCATGGCAGCTGACGCAGTCCATCGGTCCCTGCAGGTAACACGCGCTGGCAAGGTGGGTCGCCTGGTAGGCGAAGCTGCGCACCCGGCCGTCGGTCGTGTACGGCTGGTCACCCAGTACCGGATACTTGAGCGCGTAGTGCGTCTCGAGGTCCTCGCCTGGCAGGTAGCCTTCCTTCAGCACGTCCTTGAGCGCGTGGCACTGGAAGCAGACCGTGAGTGATTCGTCCTTATCCAGATAGGCGAGACTCAGAATCCCCACGTCCCCGTCGGAGCCGAAGCTCCCTGCCGTAGCCATCTCCAGATGCGCGCGACCCGGTCCGTGGCATGATTCGCAATTGATCTGGAGGGTCGTGTACGTCGTGCTGTACCCTTCCCCCGGCTCGAACTCGGTCAGGATCTGACTGCCGTGACACTCCTGGCAGTTCGCATAGCGGTCGATGGTCCCGATGGGTCGGAGCGGTGGCCAGTCGCCACAGTCCGCCATCCGCATCTCGGTGGTTATCGGGTCCCAACCCTGGTTGGTCCTCGAGCCTGTGTTGCAGAACCAAGCCGACTCAGATCCGGACCAGTCCCACGGAAGGAAGCGCTCGGTTCCGTCGACGAGCTGGCCGAGGAATCCCTGCGTTCCTCCGCCCAGCATATGGGCACCGCCGATGACTCCGTGCACCCGGTACACGGCCTCGTCGAAGCCGTCCTGCCGAACGACGAACTCGTAGGTGCCGGCGCGAATTCTCGGAATGACCGTGCCGTCCGCGAAGCGGATCGCCCGCCCGTCGAAGGGGGCGATGACTACCTCGGGGCCCGGCGTCCCTCCGGCGCGCCCGTGCGTCGAAGAGGCCCACGCGCCGTACTCCTCCGTATGGCATCCGGAGCAAGATTCCGCTCCGACGAAGTCGGTAGGCTCGACTGTACGTGCCGCGACGGGTGCTGGCGGCGGAAAGTCGAGCGAGGCACGATCCGGTATGCCTTCGTCGGCTCCTGAGCACGCGGAGAAGGAGAGCACTCCGATCAGGATCCCTGTTCGGGCGGCCAGGGTGCAGGAGATTCGGCGCATCAGAGTCAGCGGCCCGACTGGGCCCATACGGGCTGCTCGCACCCGCACAGAGTCCGGATTTGCGCGACGAGGGCACGGATCTGCTCGGGCTCCAGCAGCTTCCCGAAGGCGGGCATCAGTGGACTCTTGTCCAGGACGTATCCACCGGCCGCGATCCCGTCGTAGAGCGTGTCATCCGGCCGCTTCGACATCGCTTCGGGGTCGGCGTGCGGAGTGGGTGCGACACCCAGGTTCGGGACGTTCCACCCGTCCCCGGCTCCCGAGTTGCCGTGGCACGCGGCGCAGTGGCGGGCGTAGAGCGCCGCACCGTCTTGCTCCCCCCCCGGCGGAAGGGCCGGTGGCGCCTGCGGCATTGCCGAGATCTCCGGACTCGGGTTCGCCGGGAGTCCGATGACGTATGCGGCGAGGCGCCGTGCCTCACGCTCCGGCATCTGCTGATGCGGCATGATCGTGCCCGGTACGGTCGCCGAGGGGTCGAGTACCATACTCAGCACATGATCGAAGTCCGCACGGTCCTGAATCCCATCGAGGATCGGGCCGATCATGCCGCCCCGCCCCCCGATCTGATGGCAGCCGCGACATGCGATGCGACTGTCGAGGGAGCGCTCGACGCGCTCTGCCTGGAAGGCGCTCAAGGGCGCTCCGGCGTCCTGCGCGGCACCCGCGACGGCAGAGCCGAGCAGCATCAGCGCGGCGAGGGGGAGGGACGAGGATTTCCACATGACGCGAAAACCCTCTCCCGACCCCGTTGCCGTGTCAAGCAATCCCCGGTTCCTCAGGAGTGGGTCGAGGAGTGGAGGGCGAAGGCTGCGCCCTGAGCGTCGAAGCAGTGCGCTACGAAGTCACCTCCGGGCACCTCCATCGGACCATTCCAGACTTTGCCTCCGGCGGCCGCAACCGCGGCCGCGGCCACATCCATGTCGGCGACCCGGATGTAGCAGAGCCAGTGGGGCGGCGGCATGTCGGGCATGCGATTCATCATCCCGCCCAACGTCTGCTCTCCCCGACCGTACATCTGATAGATGCCCGACTCCCCCATGTCCATCTGGTCCGTCTTGTGCCAACCGAAGAGGGCAGAGTAGAAGCTCCAGGCGGCCTCCCAGTCGTCCGTGTAGAGCTCATGCCAGGAGAATTCGCCGACCTGGGGTGCCCCATCGTGACCCGGTGCGGATTCGAGCGGCTGAAACGCCGCGAACACGGCGCCCTGGGGGTCCGCGATGATGGCGAAGGACCCCACCGTGGGGATGTCCATCTCCGCCATGACCGTACCGCCGAGCTCCGCGGCCTTTGCCGCCGTCGCCTTCACGTCGGGCGTGGAGACGTAGGCGAGCCAGTGGGGAGGGGCGCCTGCGGCGATTGCCTCGGCGGGGAGCGCCATGACGCCGCCCATCGGCTGCTCTCCGTTCACGAACATCGTGTACGGCTCGCCCGCCCCGTCGAAGGGCGTCGTAGTCCATCCTGTTACTGCACCGTAGAAATCGGGTGCGGATTCCGGGTCCGGCGTCATCAGATCGAACCAGCAGAAACGTCCAAGCGGCGACTCACTCATCTTTGTCTCCATCGCTCGAGCACGGCATGCCCGCGCTCCACACGGCGCTCTCTACACCCCTCACCGGCGCGGGCGGCCAAGATACCGCCCGCGCCCGGGGTTCGCTCGGGGGTGCGCGCTACTCGGAGCGGAGCGCGGCGATGGGGTCGGTGCCGGAGGCTCGCGCGGCCGGGACGAACGATGCCAGGGCGGACACGCCGAGGAAGAGAACGAGCACGCCCAACATGGTCACAGGATCGACAGGGTCGACGCCCTGCAGGGCGGCTGCTGCGGCGCTTCCGGCTCCAAAGGCCAGCGCCAGGCCGATGCCCAGCCCGATGCCCGTGAGTTTGAGTCCTCCCATGACGACGTCGTTTCGAATCTCGGCGCGCGTGGCGCCGAGCGCGATCCGGACGCCCAGTTCCCGCTCCCGCTGTGTTACGGAAAAGGAAATGAGTCCGTAGATCCCGAGTGTCGCGAGCAGGAGGGCCCCTCCCCCGAATATGCCGAGGAAGACCGACCCGATGCTCCACTGCATCGCGCTCTCACCGACCACGGCGTCCATCGGGCGGATGGTGATCGGCAGGTCCGGAGCGATCGTGCCGAGTGCGGTCCGCGCCCCGGCGATGATGTCGGCCGGATCGGCGTCGGTCCGCGCCACGACGAAGAAGCGGCGAGCGCCGGCCTGGAGCGCAGGACGGTAGAGCTGGGGTCCGACGTTGGTCGGATCGAGATCTTCATGGTGGACGGCATCTACCACACCGATCACGGAGAGCGTGACCGGCTCGTCCGGTCCGCCGAAAAGGAGTGTCTGCCCCACCGCTTCGCCATCCGGCCAGAATCGATTGGCCAGAAGTCGGTTTACGATCACGACGGGCTGGCTGTCGGGGCCATCGGTCCGAGCGAAGTCGCGCCCGGAGAGGAGGTCGATGCCCATCGTCTCGAAGTACTCCGGGTACACCTGATTTCGGGTGGCCAGTGGCCACTCCTCCTCCGGGGAACCCACCATCGACGCGGGCGCTACGAGGCCGGCGATCGTTTCGTGATTGAGCGGAAGCCATCGTACTGCCGAGCTGGCGGTCACGCCGGGTGTTCGTGCCACGACCCCGACCGCCTCGTCCATGAAGGCTCGACGTTCCTCGTTGGTCGGATACGCATCGTTTCCGAGAATGATCTCGGCCGTGGCGAGTTGGCCAGCGTCGAAGCCGAGATCGAGCTGCTGCACGGCCACGAAGCTGCGCAGCATCAGTCCCGCGCCGGTCGTGAGCACGACGGCCAGGGCAACCTGGGTCACGACCAATACCTGACGCCCTCGAGAGGTGGCGAGACGACTCGATCCCTTTGAGCCCTCCTTGAGTCCCAGCGTGAGATCGACTCTCGAGGCTGCGAGGGCCGGAACCAGGCCGAAGGCGAGGGGGGTCGCGAAGGTGACGAGCAATGAGAAAGCCAGCACGGTGCGATCGATGCTGACCGCGCCGATTTTGAAGAGGTCCTCGGGGATCACTGGATTGAGAAGCCCTGTGATCCAGTACGACATCCCGACGCCGAGGACGCCACCCACGGTCGCGAGCACGAGACTCTCGGTGAGGAGCTGACGGACGATGCGCCCTCGTCGGGCTCCCATCGCCGCCCGAACGGAGACTTCTCGCAGCCGAGCGCTGCCGCGTGCGAGGGTGAGGCTCGCGACGTTGGCGCAGGCGATCATGAGCACGAACGCGACCGCGCCGAGGAGCACGTAGAAGAGTGCGCTGATGATGTCCCAGGCGAAGTTCAACGCTTCGCGCACCGGCTTCACAGACACTCCCGACATTCGACCATCGGCGTCGGGATAGGTGGCCGAGAGCTCCGCCTGGATTCCCTCGAGCTCAGCCTTGGCCCGGTCGATGGTCCAGCCGGAGTTCAGCCTTCCGATGAGCTGGTACGGTCGGCCAGCGGCTCGGTCTACGCTTCGATCGTCACGCGCAGTGAGCCACAGCTTCACCCCGCCGAAGGGGAAGTTGAACGCGGCCGGCATGACCCCGATCACCGTGTGCTGGACGCCGTCGAGCGTGATCGCCCGCCCGATGATATCCGGGTCTGCCGCGTATCGTCGCTGCCACAGCCCGTGAGCCATCACGACCACACGTTCTCCTGCGGGACCCCCCTCCTCGGGCTGAAAGGTTCTCCCGAGCTCGGGTTGGGCATCGAGCACGTCGAACATGTTCGACGTGAGTCGCGAATACTGGAGCTGCTCCGGACCTTCGGCGTCGGTCACGTTCGCAGAGCCGTACGTATAGGCGGCGAGGTCTGTGAAGGCGCGCGATCGCTCCTGCCAGTCGGCGTACTGCGGATAGGAGAAGCGGTCCATATCCCAGCCGGTGACCGGGTTCACGACATTGACCTGCACCAGTGCGTCCGCGTCCCCGAAGGGCAGCGGGCGGAACAGGTACGGGTTCATGACGCTGAAAATCGTGGTGTTGGCGGCGATCCCGAACGCGAGCGTCAGAATCACGAGCCCGGCGTACCCGGGTGCTTTGCGGATCGAACGCAGCGCGTACGTCACGTCCTGGCGAACCTCATCGAACGACATCATGTCCCTCCTCCTCTCGTCCCGTCCCCGGCGCGTCTGCATCTGCTCGCAGTACGCGCGCGTCTCGTCCATGTCTCCGAATTGACGCAGTGCCTCTCGGTGCGCCTCCGACGTATCCCATCCAGCCTGGGTGAGCTCGTCCACGACGAGTTCGATATGAAGCCGCAGCTCCTCGTCTACCGAGGAGTGGGCGTCCGCCCCCGAGGAGCGATCGAGCCGAAAGACACGCTTGAAGCGGTCAGCCACGATCAGCCCTCGGCCATGATCGGCTCGAGCACCTTGGAGACGCCCTCGGCGTAGCGCTGCCAGAAGCCGACCTCGTGTTCGAGTTGGCGCTGACCCGCCGTCGTAAGAGCGTAAAACTTTGCACGGCGTCCCTTGTCCGAGATGCCCCAGTCCGACTGTACCCAGCCGGCGCGTTCCATCCGGTGCAACGCCTTGTACAAGGCGGCGTCCTGCAACTCGAGTGCGCCCTCTGAGCGCGCGCGAATGGAGCGAGACACCCCGAAGCCGTGCAGTGACCCCTGGGTCAGCGTCTGCAGAATGACCAGGTCCACCGTACCTGGCAGCAGCCCTCTCGTCTGTTCGGTCATCTACTGTCCCCTGGTCGCGTGTCCTGAGTGGCGCACATCACCGAATCTGGTGGGCGTGCTCCCCTCACCTGGTATCCTCACTTGGTGAGGTTAAGGCTGCGAGGCCCTACGGGGAAGGGAGGGGCGAGGGTTTCAGTTGCCTTCGTCGTCGTCCCGGCGAAGCAATTCGACGCCGATGACAAAGGTCCACTGGGACAGGAGGATTCGCGTGTCGAGCGTGGGGTCGACCTCGGGGTCGATCTCGTCTTGATCGAAGAGCTTCGGGAAGGGGCTGCTGCCGCCTGCATAGCCGACGCCCAGCATCAGGTCGGCGCGGCCGAGGCGGAAGGATGCGCCCCCGCTGATGCGAGTGAGGTCGTACTTCGTCAGGACGGCGTCGGTGAGGACGTCCACGTCCGGCACGCCGGCCGATCGGTCGGTCGCCACAGCGGCATAGAGCATCGCCCCCCCCAGGGGCTGCTCGACGCCGACACCCCAGTTGAAGACGGACTTCAGATTGATGTTGATGTCGTTCTGAATCGGGTCCCCTCCGGTCTGAGGGGTGAAGTCGTCCGCCTCGAGTGCGACGAAGGTGCTTGGCGCCTGGAACCACTCTGCGCTCGCGTGCAGACGGGTCGCGCCGAGAAGAACGCCAGTTCCTCCCCCAACGATCCACCCGCTCTTGAACGTTGACGAAAGTTCGGGCTGAACATTCGCCGCGAGGTACGGTTCGTCGATGAAACCGGAGGTGAGATCGGAGCTCGTGCCGGAGCTGTTGTAGGACGCCAGTCCGCTCCCGGAGAGTGAGATACTCGGAGTGGTTGTGTTCACCCCGAGCGAGAATCGCTCCGACTGGTACGAAAGGCCGATCTTGTTTACGAGTCTCCAATGCTTGAAGCGTCGGGTACGGATCCGGATCGCCGACCCGACGTCTCCGCCTTCCGTCGCGGCCTGCACGAGGAACTGTGAGCGGAGTTCCCGGCTACGCAGTGCGAGGTAGGGAGAGATTCCGATGCCCACCTTCTCGCTCAAAGGGAAGGCCCACGTGAGGCCTGTCCATGTCTCTCGAAGCCGCGCGCTGCCGGTATATGCGCCTGCGAAGTCCTCGTCGCCAGGTGGTGGCAAGTAGTCCGCCTGATCGATGCGATAAGCCAGGATGTCTGTCGCGAACTGCTGCCTGGTGAGAACCGAATAGACGAGCCGGTGACTGCCGAGGAAGCCGAACGTCAGCGGGGTGGCGAGGAGCGTCGCGATGGGGCGTGTGGCCGAAGACGACAGGTCACGCCCATCTCCGGCCGCGTCCTCGATGGTAATGGTCCCGACGCGGTACGCTCGGGCGCTGAGGATGAAGCCCGCATCCGGGTTGAGCGCGATCGCCCCCGGGTTGTAGTAGACCCCGCTCAGGTCCGCGACGGAGCCGATTACCGCTCCTCCGAGAAGAGCCGCCCGCGTTCCGTACTGCTCGGCCCAGTAGTGGCTGTCCTGAGCGCTGGCCGGTTGCGCGGCACCCCCGACCAGGAGTAGCGCCAGAAGCGTGCAGGCCGACAGGGATCGGCGGACCGCTCTCGAGGGGGCACTGCTGGACATCCGACCTCCGGGCATGTGTCACGCGCGGAACGCATTAGTGTTCGATCCAACACTAGGCGATTTTGAACCCGGGTGCAGGGCGGAGAGGCACAGAGTCACTCCCGCGCTGCTCGCCGTGTGGCTACCATCCTCATAGTCCGTGCCCTAGCTCTCCATTGAGGTCGATCCGTGAGCCTGCTCTTCGATTCCGGCGAACGCCGTGTCGACTTCGTCTTGAATCCGACCGACTTGTCTCAGGCGTCGGAGCGTGCGTTCGAGCATGCTCTGGCGATTGCGATTCGAAACGGTTCCCAGTTCACCATTTTGCATGCGGTCGGGCGTCGGGATACGGACAACTGGGCTGACTTCCCGAGTGTGCGCGGGAAGCTCGCCAAGTGGCGCAAAGCCGGCACGTTGCAGGGCATCGAGGAGCGAGTGCGTCAGTCGAGTATCAGCAAGGTCGAGGTCGACGTCCGTAATCCCGTCGTGGCCTCGAAGCAGTACATCGAGCGCAACGCCGTGGACATGCTCGTGGTCGCAACCGAGGGCCGCTCGGGGCTCGCCCGGATCATCAAGCCCTCCACGGCGGAGCGCCTGGCCCGGGAAACGCGTCTGCTCACCCTGTTCGTTCCAGCCGAGGGCCGCGTGTTCGTGGATGGAGCGACGGGTGAAGTGACGCTTCGGCGTATCCTGGTGCCGGTCGATCCGGCGACCGATCCGCGACCGGCAATGGTCCGGGCCGTCCGGTCCGCGGCGCTCCTCGAGGACCCGTCTCTGGAGATCACCCTCCTCCACGTCAGCGACGAGGACGAGGCCCACATCACCGATGTGCCGGATCTGCCTTTCTGTCGTTGGAATGTCGAGCGACGCAGCGGGCCGGTGGTTGAGCAAATTCTCGCTACGGCCGATGACCTCCAGGTAGACGCGATCTACATGTCGACGACATGGAGCAAGGCGGGCTTCGGCAAGATCGAAGGGGGCGTCACGGAGGGTGTCCTCGCGGGTGCGGCTTGCCCCGTGGCTGCCGTCCCGGTTCTCGCTTCCTGACACTCGCGATGGGCCGTGGTCGTCGCGCCGCCACCGCGGTGGGGCTCGTGGTGGCGCTCGCGGGGATGCCACTCGGAGCCGATGCGCAGATCACCACCGCTCCGGAGGGGAGTAGCGGGAGCACGTGGGGAGGCGTGGCGCTGGGTGCCTACTCGGGCACGGTATTCGGACTTCTCGGCACCATGCTTCCCTGCAACCGTACGCTGGCCGGAGCTCGTTGCGCTGCGTCGGGCGCGAGCGCGGGTGCGGCGCTGGGCCTCGCTATGGGGGGTATCATCGGAAGTCAGAACGAGGACGCGATTATCGCCAGGGCCGAGTCGGCCGGATGGGGCGCGCTGGCGGGTGCGGTCGTGGGCGCCGTCATGTGGAAGGCGGTTCGACAGTACTCGTATACGGACGCGGCGATGATCGCAGCCGTCGGAGGGGCGATCGGTGCCGCGCCGAAGGGCGCGGGACTCGGAGCGGGAGTAGGCGCGGCGACTGGTGCGCTGGCATGGTGGCTTCTTCCGGATAGCGGCTTACCGAATTTCGTGATGCTCACCCTCGCGGGTGTGGCGGTCGGCGGTATGGTCGACTGGGGTTTGGGTGCGGGTGACGCCAAAGGCTCGGAGCCGTTCTTGACGCCCACCTTTTCCATCCCGATCGGATGAGTCGGACGTCGATCGCCGGAGGGGTGCTTTGTGCGCTCACGTTCGGAGCCTGCGCGATGTCGCCGGAGATGGAGCGTGCCGTACCGACAGCAGCATGCCCCGGAGAGCGGTACGTCGACGTGGGGCCGGGGGACACGATGTCCGTCCGTTGGTATCGCGCCGCCGAGAGCCGAGATGTGCAGCTCGCGACGGAGTGGTGCGCGACCGTCGGCGAACCGGTGTTGCACCTCCAGCCGACCGCCACCTTCCCCAGGTGGGTCGAGGGATCCGGTCTCGCGGTTGCTTCGTGGAACATGCAGATCAACGGCGGCGACCTCTACGGCTTCATGGCGGGCGAGTTCGGACTGGACTGCAGTGGCCCTCGGCCGGTGCTGGAGTCGGGGCGGCCGCCCTTCGTCCTGCTGCTGCAGGAGGCGTGGCGCTACTCCGATTCGTTGCCGTTCACCGAGCCCAGTCGGATCGTGCCCTGGGCGATCGACGAGGAGAACGACGGTGCGTGGGACGTGTCGGCGCCTCGTCCGGTGCTCGAGGGCGAGCACGATATCGTCGAGACGGCGGAGGCGGTCTCGACCCCGCGAGGACAAGGGCAACGCGATCCTCTCTGTGCTTCCGATGACCACCCCGATCGCGCTGGATCTTCCGCTCGAGGGAGGTCGCAAGGTTGCTGTGGCGGCTACGGTGCGAGCGCCAGACGGTGGTCGAGTCCGGGTGGCGACGAGCCACCTGGACGTGGCGTCCACGCTCGTGCGCGGTCTTCTCAGTGGGAACCAGACGCGATCACGACAGGCCAAGGGACTCATCGATGGACTGGCTCAGGCGGGTAGTGACGGACCGCCGACCAATGCGGTAGTGGTGGGAGGGGACTTCAATGCCTGGGTTTCCAGCGAGACCGCGCTCAAGCTGATGCGAGAGGCTTTCCCGGAGTCGCCGGAGTGGGACGGACTTGGGACCCGCGGTGCGTTCCCACCGGACCACATCTTCTTCCAGCAGCTCGAGGAAGCCTCTCTGATTGAGGATTACCAGCGCGTCGGTGAGCTCTACGGCTCTGACCACAACGCGCGCAGGGTCACGTTGCGACAGGCGGCGGGAGGCTGACGCCGGCTCTCACTCGGTCGTACGACTCCATGCGGCTACCGTTGGCCAGCCGATGAGTGAGCCGGCCTGGGCCGTCACTTCGTCACGGAGGCGGCTCGCGAGTCCCACGGTAGACGCCTCATCGAAGCCCGGCAGGGCCTGGCGTCGGGCCTCCGGCAGCATGCTGCGCACGCTCTGCTCCACGTATTCGTAGTACGGACTGTCCGGGCCTCCGGCCACAAGTGCGTCGAGCCGGGTCGTTGGTTCGGCCAGGCCTGCGGCCAGGAAGATGCTCCGGAGGCGCCCCCCAGCGTGCAGGTCGGCTCCGGCTCCCGAGACGACCGCGCTCTTCCACTGCACGATCTCCTCGTAGAGTGGGGAGAACGGTTGAGAGTGCCCTCCCGTCCGGATGAGATCCATCCACGATTCGAGGATCACGATCGACCCGCCGGGGCGAATGGAGCGGGTGAGAGATCCAAGGGTCGCTGCCGGATCGGGCTGGTGCATGAGGATGAAGCGTCCGACGAGTGCGTCGAAGCGGTCCGGCTGCTCGAAGGCGTCGAGTTCGGTTTGCTCGAAGCGCACGTTTGCGACACCCATCGTGGCCGCCTTTGCGCGAGCTGTCTCGAGCGCGCCGGCACCCCGGTCGATGCCCAGAACCATACCCGTCGGTCCGACCAGCTCCGCAGCGGTGAGCGTCACGTCACCCGTCCCGCACCCGATGTCCAGAACGCGCATCCCCGGGCCGAGCCCCGCCTCACGGAAGGAGTGCAGGGTAGTGTCTCGATAGAGCCGTCCCTGGAGGTCGAGTCGTGCCAGCTCGTGCTCGGTATGTCCGAGGAGGTAGTGATGTTGATCGGTCAAAGCTTCAACTCCCACGTCTGAGCAATGTGGTCTTTGCCCCATGAGTGACCCGGTGTCTCTTCCGTCAGGCGGAAGCCCTCGGCTTCATAGAGGCGCCGGGCGGGGTCGAGCCCGGCTACGGTGAAGAGCACCATCTTCCGATATCCAACGTGGCGCGCCTGTCCGACACACTCCGACACGAGTCGGGTTCCGATGCCGAGGCCGCGAGCCCACGACTCGACGAAGAGGAGCCGCAACTGTCCGACGGTCTTCGAGCGGCGGACCAGAGCAATGTTCCCGGCCCGGCGGCCGTCTACTTCTGCGATCCAGCTGCGTTCCCAGGCGGGATCGAAGCGCTCGAGGAACTCCTTGGCGATCCCCGCCACCATCGCTTCGAAGGTCGCGTCCCATCCATGGGACTCGTGATAGATCGCTCCGTGGCGTTCCACGATCCAACCGAAGTCCCCCGGCCGATGCGCGCGGTAGGTGACGATCGGTCGCCGAGGCTCACCGCTCAACTGACCCTCGACCGTCTGCATCGCGTCGATGACCCGTCGTTGACCTTCTTCGTCTGTACTCGACAGGAGTTGTTGAATCTGCGCTCGGGACCCCGTCGCGAGTTCGTCGAACGCCGTCCGTCCGAGAGCTGTAAGGCGGAGCACCACTTTGCGTCCGTCGTCCGGGGACGGTTCTCGTGCGACGAGACCCCGCCGCTCGAATCGCTTTACGACCCGACTCACATACCCTGGATCGAGCTCGAGCTCGGAAGCGAGTCCGGTGGGGCTCTGGGCCTCCGACTGAGCGAGCTCGTAGATGACCCGTGCCTCGGTCAGGGAGTACTCACTCCCCAGAAACCCGTCGGAGAGAAGGCCGATACGCTTGGTATAGAACCGACTGAAACGTCGGACCGCGTCTACTCGTGTCTCGATGTCGTTCATGGTGCGTGCCAGAATGCACACACATGCTTGCTACAGGCAAGTAGTTTCCAGCGTGGCCTCAGCGGGTGTCGATCGGGCGGTACTTCACGCCGAGTGCATCGAAACGTTCGAAGTGCCAATCGAGGCGGTCGAGGAAGCCCTCGTAGTCCTTGGAGTCCGGGGGAGACCAGACGACCTCGGAAAGCGCGAGCATACGGGGGAGGAGCATGTACTCGACGTGATCCCACGTCTTCATGTATTCGGTCCAGACGTTCCCCTGGGCCCCGATGATCCGCGCTCCGTCCCGGTCACGGAGCTGGCGTGGTACGGGGTCGTACGCGTAGACCGTATCGAGCGGCAGGAAGCCACCGATCGCGAAGGGCTCGGACGCGGTGTCCTGCGACTGGTAGTAGTCGAAGTAGACGTGGCTGTAGGGAGTCATGACGACGTCGTGCCCTTTTCGGGTCCCCTTGATCGCTCCAGCGACACCGAGCCAGGACATGACCACGGCGTCGGTGGACACGCCGGGCCCGAAGTCTTCGCCGAGAATCTCCTCCCACCCAATCATCTTCTTACCGTTGGCGGTCAGGAAGCGCTCGATTCGGCGCATGAACCAAGGCTGCACCTGCGTGATGTCGCGGAGGCCTTCCCGCACGATGAGCTCCTGGACGTACTCGCTCTCCTCCCAACGGGTCGTGGGCGCCTCGTCACCTCCCACGTGGATGTACTCCCCCGGGAAGAGTTCGATGACCTCGGCCAGAACCGTCTCGAGAAAGACGAAGGTTTCGTCGTAGGGGCAGAAGATGTCTTCGAAGACGCCCCACGTCTGAGCGACTTCGAAGGGTCCCTCGGTGCAGGCGAGCTCCGGGTATGCGGCGAGCGCCGCCTGTGCATGTCCCGGCATCTCGATTTCGGGGATGATCGTGATGTAGCGGTCGGCCGCGTACGCCACGATCTCACGGATCTCGTCCTTGGTGTAGAAGCCGCCGTAGCGCTGTCCGTCACCGTTGAAGTCATCCGCGCCGTGCCCGATCTGGGTCTGCTCGCGGAAGGCAGAGATCTCGGTGAGTTCCGGGTACGCATCGATCTGGATGCGCCAGACCTGATCTTCCGTCCGGTGCCAGTGGAAGCGGTTCATCTTGTAGCGTGCGAGCAGGTCGATGTACGCCTTGACCTCCTCCGGCCCGAAGAAGTGTCGCGCGACGTCGAGGTGCATCCCGCGATACTCGAAGCGCGGCGCGTCTTGCACAGAGAGGGCGGGCACCTCGGCTCCGACCGTCGTCCCGCCAGCCTCCGCGTCATCGGGGAGGAGCTGAGACAGCGTCTGGAGCCCATAGAACACGCCTGCGTGGTCTGCCCCAGTGAGGTTGATGGCGTCGGGCGTCACATCGAGTCGGTAGCTCTCAGCAGCGCCTTCTCCGTCGAGCGAGATACGGATCGATCCCGCCGGTGCGACCGGGAGCGACAAGGAACCGGCACTGCGAAAGGGCTCTGCCCACGTCGACACCAGACGTTGCAGCTCGTCGTCGTTCGGCTCGCCGAGCGCGATCGCCGTCGCTCCGTCGAGCGTGAAGGCCCCACCCGACAGCGAAATCTGGGAAGGCATCGGCACCACGGAGTGTGTCCCGGGCGCCTCACATCCGGCGATCGTCAGCGCCGCGAGTACCGCGAAGGCGTTGCCGATCCCCCTCTGCGGGAGAACGGCCGGCTGGGTCTCGATCCAGGATCTGTCGTTCATGCGATCGGTCTCGTGAGAACTCGGGTCTGAGTGAACTGCCGGTGTCCGTCTCTGGATTTGTGAAAGCCGAATCCACTTTCTCGAGCTCCGACCCACGGGGTGCCAGGCAGCCCGCCGACGGAGCGGTTGATGCCGATCATTCCGGCCGTCAAGCGGCGTGCCACCCTGTCCGTTGCGTCCGGGTCCGTTCCGAAAACGACGGCGCCGAGCCCGAAGGGGGTGTCGTTGGCACGTTCCACGGCCTCGTCGACGGAGGCGACCCGGGTGACGCACGCGACCGGGCCGAATGTCTCGACCGTACCGATGTCCATCTCCTGGCTGACGCCGGTCAGGACTGTCGGGGTCACGAAGTTGTCCCGGTGTCCTTCGCCCCCGGTCAGTACCGTCGCCCCGGCCAAGACTGCCGCGTCGATCTGGGCGAGCACGTGGTCTCGCTGCCGCGCGTTCACCATCGGACCCACGTCGATCTCGTCGAGCCCGCTTCCGACCTTCATCGTGGAAGCCAGGTCGGTGAGGGCCGCCTCGAAGTCGTCTGCAATCGAGTCCAGAACGAAGATGCGCTCCGTCGAGACGCACACCTGGCCGCAGTTCCGGAAGGAGTTGAATGCCGCGAACTGCGCAGCCTTCTCGAGATCCGCGTCTGCCAGCACGATCATCGGGTCCTTTCCGCCGAGCTCGAGCACGACGCGCTTCAGCGTCCCGCTGGCCTCACGCATGATGTGCTTTCCCACCTCGCGAGAACCGGTGAATGCGATCATGTCGACGTCGGAGGCGACCAGTGCCTTGCCCTGATCGTCGGCTCCGTGAACGACTGTGAGTACTCCCTCTGGCAGCACCTCATTGAGTGAGTCTGCGTACGCCTGCCCACAGAGAGGGGTCTCTTCCGAAGGCTTGAGCACGACCGCGTTGCCGGCCATGAGCGACGGCAGGACCATCCAGTGCGGCATCGACATCGGGAAGTTCCACGGTGTGATGGCGCCGACCCCGCCCAGCGGCTCCTGGTGGACCGTCGAACGGACATCACCACTCTCGATTACCTCGTCCTTGAGTGCCTCCTTCATTTCCCCAAGCTCCGAAGCGAGGCCTGAACCCAGTGACCCGGCCTCGAGGCGCGACTCCTTGAGTGGCTTTCCCTGCTCGCGGGTGATGAGCGCCGCGTGTTGTTCGGCCCGCTCGTCGAGGACTGCAGCCGCGCGCTCGAAGACCGCGGCGCGCCCGTCGAGTCCCAACGCGGCCCACGCCGGTTGAGCTGCGCGTGCACGGTCGACGACAGCCTGGATATCAGCAGCGGCGGTAACGGCGACTTCCCCGACGGATTCGCCGGTCGCGGGGTCGAGAGAGCGAAGAGTTTTCATCGGGTTGGGTCTCGCGTAGGGGAGTGTCAGGTCGCAGCTTTCGGCGCGTCTCGAAGAATGCCGAAACGCGAAGTGGCAGGGCAAGCGATGGATGGAGGGGGCGGAGGCCGTGTTCGGAAGGATGCCGGCGGCCTGGGCACGTGAAGAGCACACGAAATCGAGAACCTTCTGACGAATGCGGCTGAGTCCGCGGGGGTATGTAGGAGTGACGACATCTTTGGATCTAGAGGTCGGGCAGACCGCGACGCGCGAGCTCGAGGTCACGTCAGATCGCGTCCGCCAGTACGCGGAGATCACCGGGGATCGGAATCCTCTGCACTTCAATGAGGACTTCGCGGCCGGGACCAGCTTCGGTCGTCTCGTGGCCCACGGCGGGATCACGACGGGGATCCTCCACGCACTCGTGGCGGAGGACATGCCCGGCCCGGGAAGCGTCTTTCTCAGTCAGAACTGGAAGTTCACGGCGCCCGTGTACATCGGCGATACCATCACCGCGACCGCAGAGGTGCTGAGCGTGCACGAGAGAAAGCCGGTGTGTTCGCTTGCGATTCGGGTCGAGAGGCAAGACGGCGAGGTCGTACTCGAAGGGGAGGCCTGGTGCTATCGCTTTCTGGTCGAGCAGGCCACATGAGTCCAGGCCATCGAAGCTCATTCATCGGGCCGACTCTCTGTGCCCTCCTGCTGTCGCTTGCCGTGCCTGCGGCGCTGTTCGCTCAGGGCACCGTCCGCATCGCGGCCTACAACATCAAGCATGGCGAGGGGATGGACGGTGTCGTCGATCTGGCTCGAGCAGCGGAAGTGCTGCGTGCTCTCGATGCCGATGTGATCACGCTTCAGGAGATCGACCGCGGAGTTCAACGCACCGTTGGGGTCGATCAGGCCGCTGCACTGGGTGAGATGCTCGGCATGGACGCGTATTTCGGGGACTTCATGCCGTACCAGGGGGGTGAGTACGGCATGGCCGTCCTCTCACGACTCCCCGTCCGAAGGGTCGAGAACATCCGGCTCCCCGACGGGGACGAGCCGCGCACCGGACTCGAGATCGAGGTGGCCGTTGGACCTGAGGGCCGGCCGCTGTCGATCGTGGGGATCCATTTGTACCGAACGGTCGAGGAGCGGGTCGCGCAGGCCGAGGCGCTGTCCGAAGCGCTGGACGCTCGCGAGCACCCCGTCGTACTCGCGGGCGACTTCAATTCGTTTCGCGGAGACCGGGTGATTTCTGGTCTTCGTGGCCGGGACTGGTTCGTCCTCGATAAGGATGGAGCTTCGATGACCTTTCCGGCGGACGATCCCGCCCGGGAGATCGACTTCGTGATGCTTCGCCCCGCCTCCGCCTTCGAGATCGTCGAGCACAGAGTCATCGACGAGGTCCTGGTTTCGGATCATCGTCCGCTCCTGGTGGTGCTGCGACTCTGGTAGGGAGGGCGTGGTTGCGTAGGCGCCACTAGGGCGGATACTCCCGGTGGCCCACTGTTGTTGACCGCATCGGAGACCCGACCATTTCCACCCGCCTTCTTCGGGACGATCCGCTTCGAACGACGGTACTTGCGACGCTCTGTCGCCAACAAGTCTTCGTGGAGTTCAGCTCGTGACCAAGGTCGATCAATTCGAGTCGGTATTCCGTGCGGCAGACAAGACCCCCTTCCGGTACCGTCCGGTTGAAGTCGAGTCGGTGCTGGTCGTAAGTGACCGCCCGGAGGCCGAGGCTCGAGACTACGGTGAGCGTGTCCGCTCATTCCTGGGTGCGCTCGACCGGGGAGAGAATGTTCGCTGGCAGACCGTGCATGGCGGGCAATTCGATTCGGTGCCCGACCTGCTCGCCCTGGTCGAGCGTGAGCGGCCCGGCCTCGTGTGCACATACCGGCACCTGCACAGTGAGTCGTGGCAGTGGCCGTACACGCTCGGTGAGTACATCGACGTCCTGACTCAGGCGACGACGACCCCGGTGCTCGTACTCCCTCACCCGAACCGACCGCCCGAGCGGGCGATCACCGATACGGACCGCGTCGTGGCGATGACGGATCATCTGGTTGGCGACGACCGGCTGGTCAACTGGGCCGCGCGGGTTACCGCGAACGGTGGTCACCTGGCACTCGCGAACGTCGAGGACGAGGTGACGTTCGGGCGCTTCATCGACGTGATCGCGAAGATTCCGAGTATCGATACGGAGGGCGCGCGCGAGGACATCCGCGATCGACTCGTACGGGATGCGCGCGACTACATCACGAGTTGTGTGGGAGGTCTCTCTGAAGCCGGGTTGCCTCTCGAGGTGGTCGAAGTCCTCGCTCACGGACATCACCTGGCCGAGTACCTGCGAATCGTAGAAGAGCATCACGCAGACCTTCTCGTGATGAACACGAAGGACGAGGATCAGCTCGCGATGCACGGACTCGCCTATCCGCTGGCCATCGAGGTGCGGTCCATCCCGCTGCTTCTCCTCTGATGATGCGACTTCCGCAGGGCGCTTCCACGGCCGCACAGGCCATTGAACACGCGGTGCCCCACGTCGACACGGGCGTGACGATTCTCTTCGCGCTCATCCTCGTTGCGATGGTCTCGTGTCTGGCGCTCGAGGAGAAGCTGCATGCCAGGAAGTCGCTGATCGTCGGACTCTATGCGGTCCTCTGTCTGTTGCTCGGGGCGGTGCTGCTTCCACTCCCGTTCGGGCCGTATCTCGTGGGTGGCCATGAGATCGCAATGCCGGTGTACATCCCGGCGGTGGACTGGGGAGTGATCACGATCATTCTCGGCGCGAGCCTGTTCGTCGATGTGACGTCCCGGTCCGGGCTCTTTACCTGGATCGCGATTCGACTGACCAAGAGCTCGGGGGGAGATCCTTACCGACTGCTCTGGTTCTACGGCCTGATGACAGTCGGGTTCAGTGCCGTGCTCAACAACGTGACGGCGATGATCATCGTGGGCTCACTGACTGCGGTATCGCTCGAGCGCCTCGACCGGCGGGACAAACTGCTCGGCTTCCTGATGGTCGAGGGGCTGCTCACCAACATCGGCGGCCTTCTCACGCTGATCAGTTCCGTGCCGAACATCATCGTCGGCACCGCCGCAGGAATCAGCTTCGTATCGTTCTTTGTGCGAGCCTCTCCGTTCGTGGCGGTCGCGACCGTCCTCACCATCCTGATGGGGGCACGCATCTTCGGGATCCGGGGGCTGACGAACGAAGCCGATCGTGCCGATGCGCTGCGACTCGTGTCGGGCTTCGATGAGAACGACGGTATCGAGAGTCAGACCTTCTTCTGGTTCTCCGCGGCGATGCTCGTGCTGTTCATCGTTGCCATCGCGACGACATCGGTGATGCCGTTTGTCTCCGAACTGGGCATGGGCTTCGTGGCACTCGGCTTCGCACTGGTCATGCTCATCCGGTACAAGCATGAGGTCGACCAGTTCTACCGCACGATCGACTGGGACCTGCTCGGCTTCTTCGGTGCTCTCTTCATCGTGATCAACGTGATGGAGCACGCGCAGGTGCTCGCGCTCATCGGCGTCGGACTCGAGCGTGTGATCGGACTCGGCCCGACGGTCGGAACCGGGGTGATGATTGTGTCGACTGCAGCCTTCAGCGCGGTAACCGACAACATTCCGCTCGCGGCGATGCTCGCGAAGATCATCACGGCGATGCCGACGCCCGACGGCCTCGCGCGTGCGCCGACGGATCCGTTGTGGTGGGCGCTGATCTTCGGCGCCAACCTCGGCGGAAATCTGACCCCGATCGGATCAGCTTCGACCCTGGTGGCGGTCACCATAATCCACAAGCAGGGACTGGCGTTGACGTTCATGGATTTCGTTCGGAAGGCGCTGCCGTTTGCGCTGGCACAGATCGCGCTGGCAGGGGTCTACGTCCTCTGGGTTTTATGACCGGCTGAACCTCTTTCGGTGCTCCGAGGGTTAGGGATTCAAGGGAGGCAGAGGTGAGAATTTGTCGTTGGTCTGGGACGCTTGGAGCTCTCTTGCTGGCGTCCGCGTGCGGGGGAGATAGCCCCATTGCTCCCGGCGCGGGGGACGATGGCGGTGAGTCGGTCGAGCGCACGATCAAGGCCCAGCCCTCCTTTGCCCAGGACATCAACGAGATCTTCCAGCGGCGAGGATGCGCCAACAGTGGCTGTCATGGCACAGGTGCCGCGGGACTCACGCTGACCACGAGTGCCACGGCAAACCACGCCGCACTGGTGGGTGTGCAGGCGGCTGCGGAGAACTTCCCACTCGTATCGCCCAACGATGCGATGAACAGCTACCTGCTCATCAGGATCGAGGGGCGGCAGTCGGTAGGGCAGCGGATGCCCATTGGCTCGAGTGCCCTCGACGCCATCGATCAGGCGAACATTCGTAACTGGATCGACAACGGGGCCGAGGCGAACTGATGGGTGAGCGAAGTAGTGGGCGTGGGTTGGCCGGGTGGACCATCGCGGTCGTGCTGCTGGCTGCGACGCTGCTGACGACCCCGGTTGCCGGACAGTACCAGGTATTCCAGTCGCACCAGTCCGCGAATCTGGCCACGACCGAGACCCTTCAGGGCGGCAACTGGCTGTTCGAGATATCGCATCGATTCCAGGCTCCGGTCTCCGACGGCTCGCAGGCGTTTTGGGGAATCGACGGGCCAGCGTGGATTCGGCTCGGGCTCGCATTCGCGCCGGTCGACCGCGTCCTGCTCGGTATCATCCGTACGAACAATGAGGACAATCTGGAGCTCAACGGGCGCTTCCGTTTTTCGGAAACCACCTTCGGATCCGTACCCGTCCACTTCGCCGTGGCTACTGGGGGAGCCTGGAATACGGACCCCGTCATCACTGAAGGAGCCGTGGACAACGAGTTCCAGTTCTATGCTCAACTCGTTGCGAACACGCTCATCGCGGACCAGGTCGCGATCGGCGTGTCACCGACCTTTCTGCGGAATCCCCGGATTCGAGATGAAGAGCCGTCAAACACGTCGTCCGTTGGACTCTACGGGCAGTGGTACTTCACCGGAGCGTTCAGCGTGCTCGGCGAGTGGATCGTCTCGGAAGAGATCCCGGACCTCGAGTATGACACCGGTACGTTCGGGCTCGAAGTCCGGACCCGCGGCCATCACTTCAAGTTGATCGCGACCAACCAGCCGGCCATCAATCCGACCCAACATCTCGCCGGTTCGCCGAACCCCTTCGCCCTGGACCAACTCCGGCTCGGCTTCAACATCACGCGCCTGCTGCCGTTCTGAGGCGGGACTCGGCTAGATCCCCGGGCCGAAGTACTGGACGAGCAAAACGTAGAGTCCGCCGGCGATCGCGACGATCGCGGCCATCTTCAAGAGCTTCTTGATCAACGCGAACGCCAGCATGGCTACGATCAACAGAATCGGAGCCAGGAAGATCGGATTGGCGAGGAGGTACTGGATAACGCCGACGACTTCGTCTTCCATCTCGCTCTCCTGGGGGTTCGTGCTTCAGACGCTCCAATGAAGCGATGACTTGGAACGGTGTCCACCACTTCGTGCACACCCTACGATGTCCGACGTGAAAACGATTCTGTCCGACGACGAGAGGCGGGAGCGCTTCCCGCTCGGCGCACAGGTCCGCCTGGCCGACCTCGACGCGGACCCGTATCCGATCCTCGCGCGACTGCGGCGCGAGGAGCCCGTAACGTGGGTGCCGGAGACACAGATGTGGTTCCTCACCCGCCGAGCAGAGATTGTGGACGTCCTGCGCGACGCGGGCCGGTTCACGACCGAGGCCGAGCGATCGACGATCCGCGACATCTTCGGCGATCACATGATGACGACGGATGGTGAGGTCGCGCTTCGCCACAAGCGGAGCTGTCTCCATGCGTTCCGGGCAGAGACACTGCTACGCGACATGGCTCCGTGGGCCGAGCGGAAGGCGCGGATGTTGGTCGACGACGCGATCGAGGCCTCGGAAGAGCCGTCCGCGAGCGTGATCGAAGTCATGGACGACGTAGCGACTCCGCTTGCGGTAGAGTCCGCGCTGCGAGTCCTCGGTCTCCCGAGTGAGCTGTCCGCCCGCGTTGCGCTCTGGTTCGAAGACTTCGCGCTCGCATTGGCGAACTTCGCGGGGGATCCTGCGGTTCGGGCTCGGGGGAAGGCGGCGGCCTCGGCATTCCGTGAGACGGTGCTCCCACGGATCGCCGCCACGCGACCGGACGAGCGGGGCCTGCTCGCACAGCTGGCCCACAGGGAGGGGGATCGCCTCGACGACGATGAGATCGTATCCAACGCGCTCATCATTCTCTTCGGTGGGATCGAGACCACGACATCGATGATCGGGAATACGGTCTGGACTCTCCTGGCGACAGGTGCCTGGGAGGGCTTCGTGTCGGAGCCGGACCAGAAGAACGCACTCATCGAGGAGGCCCTGCGCTGGCAACCAGCGGTACAGTCGATCACTCGGCACACCACGGAGCCTGTAGAACTGCTGGGTGTGACCATTCCTGCCGGTGAGGTGGTCCAGTCGATGATCGGTGCCGCGAACCGGGATGAAGCACACTTCGATGCTCCGGACTCCTTCGACGCCGCCCGGGTGAACGCGGCCGACCACCTCTCATTCGGGACGGGTCGGCATCTCTGTCTCGGAACGCACCTGGCACGTATCGAGATCGGGGCGGTGCTCGACGCGCTGCGGGAACGCGCTCCAAGCCTCTCCTTCGCCGACGGGGAGGCGCCCGAACTTCGGGGGTACGAGTTCCGAAGGCCTCCGGAGTTGAGGTTACGACTCGGAGCGGAGCGCGGTCGCGGGATCCGTTGGAGAGGCACGCAGGGCCGGTAGCAGAGCAGCAACGGCGCCATCGAACAGGAGGACGCTCGATGCCGTCAGGAGGCTGGCCGGGTCCGTCGGAGTCAGTCCGAAGAGGAAGCGGCAAGGACGTTCGAAGCCACGAATACTACTCCGCTTCCGGCTAGAACTCCGAAGACGACCGGTATCACCTACCGATGCAGCACGCGGCCGTTAGTTGTACACGACGCTGACGGTTGTGCATTCCGGTGCCGTCGAGCAGACGGTTAGATCATACGTCGCCGAGCCTTTGTCTCCCGTGGAGTAGACTGTACCCAGATCGAACGAGGCCAGGGAAATGGCGTCCGTGCCGTCGCTGCGCGTCATCAAGAGCGTGCCGGGCGTTCCACTCGTCAGTGCGTCGATGCGAACCGCGTTCTTTCCTTTCGACTTGCCATGGGCGTAGTCGAAGGAGAACTCACCGCCGCCGCCGCCGCCGCCGCCGCCGCCGCCACCAGTGCCGCCGCCACCGCCACTCAGGCAAGTCACGTCCGCAGAACCCTGGAGCGCGGCGACGACATCGAGACGCCCGTGGCCAAAGGTCTCGTCGTACCCGGATGCGCCTATGTCATGGGAAGAGCAGAGGAGCCGACCGCGGAGGGCATCGCCCTGGTCGCCTGTCACCAGGGAGATCACGGCAGCGGCGCCGGTCACATGAGGCGTGGCCATCGATGTGCCCTGGAAGAAGGCGTAGCCGTTGTTTCGGACGGAGCTATAGATGCCCGACTCGGATGTCGTGTTCGAGTACAGCTCTCCACCCGGAGCGGATATGTCCAGCCCAGGCCCGGAATCCGAGTAGTAGGACAGCTCGTCGACCCAATTCGTGGCTGCCACTGAGACGGCATTGGGATCACAGGCCGGGCACGATACCTGATTGGTTCCGCCATTTCCGGCTGCGGCGATCACGAGGATGCCGGCATCGGTCGCTGCCTGGATCGCCACTCGCTCGGCGTCGCTCAACGAGCCTCCACCGAGACTGAGGTTCATAGCCACCATGTCGGGTTGCTGAGTCGCATCGACGATAGCGCTCACGATGGCATCGGTCGGACAACCGTTTTGGCCGCATACGCGGTAGGCGTACACGGTCACGTTGCTCGCGAGGCCTGCGGCCCCAGCCACGCCGACCGTTCTGCCTACCATCGTTCCAGTCGTATGTGTGCCGTGATCGTCGGTGTCGTCGGCGATCGGATCGTTGCTGTAATAGTCGTAGCCATCGACGACCGTGGCACCGCCGGTACCGAACTCGCCATGATCTTTCTCGACCCCGGTGTCGATGCTGGCGATCGCCACCGAACTGCTCGAGCTGAGGCTCGGGACTCCCGCCCCGCCGAAGACGTCGACGTCGCTGGTGGACCCGCTACCTACAGGGTCTCCCGACCGGCGGCCGCGCGAATAGTACGAGTCGTACGAGCCGTCGTTGTCGAGCGACCACATGTTGGCATCGATCGCAGTCGGCTGTCGGAGGTAGTTCGGCTCTGCGAAGATGACCCGCAGGTCGGACTTCATTCGAGCGGCGAGCGAGCGTTCGTTCCCGGCTGCCCCCGTGAACATGGCCATGCGTCCGCCGGCGATCAGGCGTGAGAAGGAAGCCCCGTGTTCACGGCCGAAGGAATCCATGTCCGTACCCTCGGCGAGCCGCACGATGACCTGGCCGGGCACCACGCGCTCGACCTGCTGCCCTACACCGAGTTGTGGCGTCAGTGCTTCATCGGACGCGGTGGGCGCGACGGTGTCCTGGCAGGCCGCCAGGCCGAGGGCGCAGAGGCTTGTCAGAAGGAGACGGGTACGGTTCATCGGGTACTCCGGTCGGTGATCGGGGGATACTCATTGTTACCTGTCGCCTGCATTCCCCACAACACTCCCCCAATCAGTACGCCAGGAGATCGGAATCGAGGTCATTCACTAGCCGATGCCCGGACACACTTGCGTCTGGATGTCGGATTCCCGATTACGAGGGGCCGCCAGGGCGCATCTTCGCGTCCGCCCCCGCGTAACGGAGTATCCAGAGGATCGTGACGACTTCAGACACGGCATCCGCAGTCGCACCGAATGGGAGGACCTTCTTCGGTCACCCTTTCGGTCTTTCGACCCTCTTCTTCACGGAGATGTGGGAGCGCTTCTCGTACTACGGGATGCGCGCGCTCCTCACCCTCTTCATGACGACGGCGACGATCGGTGCGAATCCCGGTCTCGGCTTCGATGTAGCCACGGCCGGTGCCATCTACGGGATGTACACTGCGCTCGTCTACATCACGGCTCTGCCGGGTGGATGGATTGCGGACAATCTGTGGGGGCAGCGGAAGGCGATCTGGGTCGGAGGCTGGATCATCGCGCTCGGGCACTTCACGATGGCGGTTCCGGGGACGGTCACCTTCTTCCTAGGGCTCGGCTTCATCATCTGCGGCACTGGCCTCCTGAAGCCGAACGTGTCGACGATCGTCGGGGATCTATATCCCGAGGGCGGAGCACGACGAGACGCGGGCTTTTCCGTTTTCTACATGGGGATCAACCTCGGGGCCTTCCTGGGGCCCATCATCACCGGCTTTCTCGGGGAAGGGTACCACTGGCACTGGGGCTTCGGTGTCGCGGGTCTCGGCATGGTCCTCGGGCTCATCCAGTTCCGGCTGGGTCAGAAGCACCTCGGGGATATCGGTCACCTGACAACAGACAAGTCGTCCGAAGAAGTGGCTGCGATGTCCCGGAAGTTCTTCGGGACCTTCGGCGCGATCGTGGCGGGAATCGGGGTCTTCGCATTCCTGGTCTATAACGGCACGATCGGGCTGTCGATCACCCAGATCGCTCAGGGCCTCGGCACCGGCGTTCTCTTCCTGGTGGGCGCCTTCTTCGTCTACGTGTGGACCGCAGGCGGCCATACCAAGGACGAGAACAAACGGATGGCTGTGATTTTCTGGCTCTTCCTGATGATCGCCGTGTTCTGGTCCGGCTTCGAGCAGGCCGGAACGTCCCTCAACATCTTCGCTCGTGATCTCACGGATCGCGGCATGTTCGGCCGTATCATCCCGGCTTCGACGCTGCAGTCGATCAACGCAGGTTTCATCATCCTCCTGGCCCCGGTCTTCGGTTCACTCTGGGTCTGGCTCGACAGTCGGCAGACGAATCCGTCGATCCCACTGAAGGCCGGTATGGGGCTGCTTGGTCTCGCGATGGGCTTCTTCGTCCTCGCCTGGGGCGCTTCCTTCGCCACGCCGGAGAATCCGGTGTCTCCGATGTGGCTGGTGGTCACCTACTTCCTGCACACGGTCGGTGAACTCTGTATCTCGCCGATCGGGCTCTCGGCGATCACCAAGCTGTCACCGAAGAGGCGTGTAGGTCAGATGATGGGTATCTGGTTCGTCGGCGCTGCGCTCGGGAATCTCTTTGCCGGCCTGGTTGCGGGTCAGCTCGAGAGCCTCCCGCCGGCGGCCCTGTTCCGGACCGTTGCGATGATCATCGGCGGTGTAGGCATCGTCGCCATCGTGGTGAGCCCCAAGATCAAGGGACTCATGGGCGGGCGTGCGGCGCGTAGCTGGAAGAAGGGGGCGCGCAGTACAGACGCGGCGGAAGCTGAGGGCGCGTCCCCTGACCACGTCATCCCCTGACTACCGAAGCCGATATCGCTGGATCTTACCGGTCGCGGTCTTGGGCAGTTCGTCGACGAACTCGATCCAGCGTGGGCGCTTGTAGGCCGACATCCGCTGCACACAGTGGGCCACGAGTGCGCTCGCGGTCTCATCCCCGGCGAGGGAGCGATCGTTGAGGACCACGTACGCCTTCGGCTTGACCAGGTCCGCGTCGTCCGTGGCACCGACGACCGCGCATTCCATCACGATTTCGTGCTCGATCAACGTG
>JBDGVS010000605.1:0-15906 GCA_039585535.1 Gemmatimonadota bacterium
TCATCGAGGAGGTGGAGGTGCCCCTCCAACAGTCGATGACGGAAGCGACCATGCAGCGATTCCGCGATAAGCGGGTCGTGGTGGAGCCCAGTCCTCAGGGCCAGAGCCAGATGCACGACGAAGCTCGGACCCCGCTGCGCCTCCTCTTCGGGATCACAGCCGTCGTGCTTCTGATCGCATGCGCGAACATCGCGAATCTGCTTCTGGCACGAGGCGCGAACCGCACCCAGGAGATGGCCATCCGGGCGTCTCTCGGCGCGAGCCGACGTCAGATGCTGACGCAGCTCCTCGTGGAGTCGTGTGTGCTCGCCATCCTCGGCGGTCTGGCCAGTCTGGTGGTCGCCCGCTGGACGCTCCAGATGATCGCGGCCGGCCTCCCACCGGACGCCGTCTCCACGATCGAGCTGGCGCTCAGTCCGCAGATGATCAGCTTCGCTGCCGCGCTCTCTCTGGGCACGGGGATCATCTTCGGGATGTACCCCGCCGTACACAGCACCCGGCCAGACCTCGCGGTCATGCTCAAGACGACGCTCGGCCAGCCGGCGAGCGCTCGCGCAGCAGCACGCTTCCGCAGCCTGCTCGTCACCGCGCAGATCGCTCTGTCGATGACGCTACTGGTGTCCGCCGGCCTCTTCATCAAGAGCCTGATGAACGTGAGCAGCGTGGATCTCGGCCTGAACACCGAAAACGTAATCACCTTCACGCTTTCTCCTGAGTTGAATGGGTACGAGGGCGACAGGACCGGCGACCTCTTCATTCGCCTGGAAGAGGAGCTGGCAGCGATCCCGGGCGTGACCGCGGTCGCATCCGCCAGAGTCGGCGTCCTCAACGGCAACAGCTGGGGCAACGATGTTTCCGTCGAGGGCTTCGCCTGGGAGCCGGGTGTCGACAACAACTCTCGCTACAACGCCGTGGGCCCGGAGTACTTCAGCACACTGGGGATGCCGCTGATGGCGGGTCGAGAGTTCACCATCTCCGACGGAGATGGTGCGCCCGAAGTCGCGATCATCAACGAGGCCTTCGCCCGGAAGTTCAACCTCGACGGCGCCAACGCCGTCGGGAAGTACATGTCGAACAGAGGAGGCAGCGATCAGGAACTCGGCATCCAGATCGTTGGCGTCGCACAGGACGCGAAGTACTCCGATGTGAAGCAGGCCGTGCCACCGCTCTTCTTCCTGGCTTCGAGGCAGGATCGGACGATCGGTTCGGCAACCTTTTATGTACGCACCGGGCTCGACCCGTCGCACATCATGACGCAGATCACTCCGCTCGTGAATCGGATGGACGCCGACTTGCCGGTCGACAACCTCAAGACGCTCGAGGATCAGGTGAAGGAGAACGTCTTCCTCGATCGCCTGATCAGTACGCTGTCGGCCGCCTTCGCCCTTCTGGCGACAGTCCTGGCCGCCGTCGGACTCTACGGGGTGCTCTCCTACACCGTGGCTCAGCGCACCCGCGAGATCGGGCTCCGGATGGCACTCGGCGCCGGCAAAGACACTGTCCGTGCCATGGTCCTCAAGCAGGTGGGCAAGATGATGGCGATCGGGGGGATCGTCGGGGTCGTGGCCGCGCTCGGTCTCGGCCGCGCCGCAGAGTCACTGCTCTTCGGGATGGAGGGGTACGATGCTCCGGTTGTTGGCTTCGTGGTCGTGCTTCTCGGCATCGTAGGGCTCGGGGCCGGGCTCATCCCGGCGATCCGCGCGTCGCGCGTCGATCCGATGCAGGCGCTGCGTTACGAGTAAAGCCGAGGACCAGGGGCACACCGCGGTGCTATTCTTCTCCGACGACTCAGTGGATTCATAGTTCGGAGGAAAGCCCGGTGCCATCCGGCAATCCGCGGTTCCTTGCGGCAGCAGGGATTGCACTTCTCGTATGCGTGGCGGTGCTTTCTGCCGCTCAGCCCGCCGTCGCCCAGCTCGGGGGCGGAGGCTCGGGGAGCCGGATCGAGGGACGAGCGAAGTTCTTGCCGATTCCCTATGTGAACTACGACCGGTCGATCGGACTGCAGGGAGGAGCCCTTCCCATGGTGCTCTTCAACCCGGTGGCGAGCGACACAGTGTCGCCCTCGTCGATTGCGAGTGCATTCGGGATGTACTCGACGAACGACACGTGGTTTTTGAGCACCTTCGCCAAGATCCACCTGGCAGAGGACGACTGGCGGCTGGCGGGGGCCCTTGCTACCGGCTCGTACAACTTCCAGTTCTACGTCGACTCGCCGATCGACGCCTGGATCCCATACAACACCGAGATGACCGTCGGGCTGCTGCAGGTGCAGCGTCGCGTCTGGTCCGACCTGTATCTGGGCGTGAACTACGTGCACCTCGAGTTCGAGACCGCGGTCGACTCACTCCCCGCCGCTGAGGAGGATATTCTCGACGGGATCGGGCTCAATCTCGACCTGGATCGCCGGGACGGCGTCTACTACCCGCGCGGGGGATCCCAGAGCAAGCTGCGGTACTCGGCCTACCCCGATGCACTGGGGAACGAGGATCCTAACGCTCGCCTCGAATTCGACACCAACGTCTACCGCTCCGTGAACGAGGACGACGTCATCGCGGCCCGCCTGTTCGGTGGCGCCGGACTCGGCGATCTCACCTTCAATCAGCAGTTCGTGGTAGGGGGACGGCAAGACCTGCGCGGCTACACACAAGGCGAGTATCGGGGTGAGTACCTGGTCGCACTTCAGGGCGAATACCGCTGGAACTTCCATCCCCGCTTCGGTGCAGTCGGCTTCGGCGGGCTCGCCACCGTATTTGGCTCGGTCAACGAGAGCGACGATGGCACCATGCTCCCGGCAATCGGGACCGGGATCCGCTTCACGGCCGACACCGAGACACATCTGAACGTCGGAATCGACATCGCCTTTGGTCGTGGCGACTGGGGACTCTACTTCAAATTCGGTGAGGCCTTCTGATGAGGGGCACGACGCCCTAGACGACCAGAACGTTCGACCCGACGGTCTGCCTGGCCTCCAGGTCGCGGTGCGCCTGTGCGACGTCGCGTAGCGCGTAGCGACCGCCGATGTGCGGCGTGATTGCACCGCTGGTGATCATGCCGAAGAGAGCGGCGATCCCGTCGGCGGTCTCCTCGGGTGTGGCGTAGTAGTCGGCGACCCGTGGCCGGGTGAGGAAGGCGGAGCCCTGCTTCGCGAGCATCAACGGAGAGATCGGCTCGACCGGACCCGACGCATTCCCGAAGGTCACCATCATGCCTCGGGGGGCGACCGACTTGAGGCACGGCTCGAACGTGGTCGCGCCGACCGAGTCGTACGCGACAGCACACATCGCACCGTCCGTGATCTCGCGAACGCGCTCCGTGATATCCTCGTCCCGATAGAGGATGATGTGATCACAGCCGTGCTCCCGAGCCAACTCGCCCTTCTCCTCGCTACCCACGGTTCCGATCACATTCGCGCCGAGCGCTCGTAGCCACTGACACGCGACAAGGCCTACCCCGCCGGCGGCCGCCGTAAGCAACACGTTGTCGCCCGCCTGCACGGCATACGTGCGCCGGACGAGGTACTCGACGGTACACCCCTTCACCATCACGGCGGCAGCCGTCTCGTTGCTGATCTCGTCCGGGAGTCGCACGACGCGCCAGGCAGCCATCACACGGGCCTCACAGTACGATCCGATCGGGCCGTTACTGGTATACGCCACCCGATCACCGACCGCGACGTTGTCGACACCAGCACCGATCTCCTCTACTACACCCGTTCCTTCCACCCCGGGCGTGAACGGCAGCTCCTGCGGATAAAGGCCCGTTCGATGATAGACGTCGATGAAGTTGAGTCCGACCACGGTGTGTCGAACCAGAACCTCCCCGGGTCCAGGGCTGCCCGGGTCGCGCTCGACCCACTGCAGAACCTCCGGCCCACCGCACTCGCTCACGACGATCGCACCCTGCATCGAAACGCTCTCCCGTTGGAATGGTAGAAGAGGAATCTATCTTCTCTGTCCGGCGTGTGGACGCGCCGTGCCCGCGTAACCATCTACGAACGAGACCTCCATGCGCCTGTCGTCCCGCCCACTGTTCCGTCTCGCAATTACGTGCCTGGCCCTCGGCTTCGTAACCACGGCCACGACGACCGATACCGCCGCTCAGGACATCACCTGGGAGTCGGTAGCCGACGGATACCCCCAGACGGCGGCCGAACTCAACGGCTTTACGGCGCACACGCGACATCTCGAGATGTGGGACTACGTAGAACGCCTGCGCTCGGTCAGCTCCGACATGCGTCTGGGGAGCTATGGGCAGACGCGCCAGGGCCGCGATCTCGCGTACGCCGTCTTCAGCAAACCGCTGGTCAGTGAGCCATGGGAGGCGATGTCCCTCGACCGGCCCGTGCTGCTCTTCGCCGCCAACGTGCACGGGGGGGAACGGACCTTTCGTGAGGGTCTCATGATCCTGATGCGGCAGCTGGCCACACCCGGCACACCCGCCAACGACATGCTCGACCGTGTCACCGTAATCGTCGCACCGCAGATCAATCCGGACGGCTTCGAGGCGAGCGAAGGTGGCCAACGCGGCAACGCGTGGGGGATCGACCTCAACCGCGACTACGTGAAGCTCGAGCACCCGACGATTCAGGGGTACGTACAAAACCTCATCGGAGAGTGGCGGCCGCATCTGTTCGTCGACGGCCACAACGGCGGTGCACGCCCGTACAACCTGAACTACCAGTGCACGAGCCACTACGATGCGGCGATCGAACTCACGCTCGTGTGCGACGACGAGATCTTTCCGGCCATCGACGCGAAGCTCGAAGGCGAAGGACTGAAGTCCTGGTACTATCAGCGCGGCGATGAGGAAGAGTGGCGGACCGGCGGCTCTCAGGTCCGGATCGGCCGAAACTACGGCGGCATGATCAACTCGGTCGGCATTCTCTTCGAATCGCCCCGTCAGGAACTCGAAGTCGGGGCGCGCGCGGGCTATCTCGGTTACTTCGCCGTAATGGAGTGGGCCGTCCAGAATGCCGCCCATCTCACGAGCACCATCGAGGCCGCCCGGGCAGAGACGATCGCGCTCGGTGCTGCCCCGAGTGGTCAGGTCGCCGTAGAGATGGAGTACGCCGCAGAGGACGACCTCGTCGACTACCTGCTGGTGCGCGACGGCGGCCCCGACGCAGCGCCCGGCGTGGCCACCGAAACGATCCAGGTCACCGGTGCCCGTCTGATGAAGAAGCCGGTCGCGACTCGTCTCCGGGATCGACCCTGGGCCTATACGCTACCGAGAGACGCGGAGGACGCCGTCGCACTCCTGTTACGACACGGCATCACCGTGGAGCGCCTGACCGAGCCGATGACGCTTGAGGTCCAGGGGTACACGGTCGCCGGTATCGAACACGAGCGTCAGTACAACCACGCGGCCGTTACGCGGATTCAGGTCGCTGAGGTCGTGACGCGTACCATGGACTTCCCTGCCGGCACGTACGTCGTGCCGACGGCTCAGAACCTCGGACGGCTGGTCGCGCACATGCTGGAGGTCGAGACCGAAGACAACGTGGTGTACTGGAACCGCATGGACGCCTGGGTACCTCGCCCCGATGCGTCTGGGGGTGCGGCGCCGCTCTCGCCGATCTTCAAGATCATGCGGCCGACGGTGCTCACGTCGACGATCGTGGAGAAGAAGTAGGCGGCGGCGTCAGCGCGGGACGAATCTCGGGCGGCGATCAGTCCCGGTCCGACACGGTCCCGAACGCTTTGAGAACTTCCCGCGTCAGCTCCCAACGATTGAAGCCCTGCCGCCCGTAGTCGAGCCCCCGTCGAACGATCACCAGGTCGTGCGATGGCACGACGACGACATACTGACCTCGGTTTCCGGCTGTCGAGTAGGCGTCCTGGGGAACATCGTCGCGCCCGTCCGGCACGAGCCACCACTGCCCACCGTACTGGTTTCCGGTGTCGGCGGTAGACGGTGCCGGCGTGCGCACGAAGTCGATCCACTCTTCCGAGACGAGGCGCTCACCGTCCCAGACCCCACCGTTCAGGTAGAGCAGGCCGAAGCGGGCCAGGTCACGCGCGTTCGTGTATACCTGGCTGCTCATGATGAAGTCACCGAAGCGGTCCGTGCTGAGCAGCGTGTTGCGCATGCCGATCTTGTCGAGAAGACGGCGGCGCGGAAACTCCAGGTAGGTCTGGTCGTCACCGAGCGCGAGCTTCATCGCGTAGAGACCGAGGAGGGTGTCGTAGTTCTCGTAGTCCCAGAAGGTGCCCGGCTCGCGGATCAGTGCTCGGCTGCGTGCGCCAGTGATCGAACTGGCGCCGGCCCAGTACGAGAGGCCTGACCCCGTCGCGTATTCGAGGCCACTGTTGTCGATGGTCTCGAGTCCACTCGACATGTTGAGGACGTGGCGAAGGGTGATCGCATTCCGCGGGTCGGTCTCCGGCGAACGCGTCTGCGGATACCACTCGAAGCCGAGCGGAGCATCGAGATCCATTCGTCCCTCGTCGACCATCATGCCCATGAGCGTCGAGGCGATGCTCTTCGCGGTAGACCAGGTCCGCGTCTTCGTGTTCATCTCCACGCCGGGCGCATAGCGCTCGTGCAGGATCTTGCCGCGATGCACCACCATCAAGCTCAGCGTGACCTGCTCAGGCGACTCACGATCGAAGGCCCAGCTCGAGGCGGCATCGAGTGCGTCAGCGTCGACTCCGGAAGGCAGCGAGGTGTCCTCCACGAGGTCACCGTTCGGCCAGGCGATCGTCGCCGGATCTCCCGGCAGCGGGGCCATAGTCAACTCCGGTAGCGACGCGATGTCCTCGAAGGTCTGATCCGGCGCCATCACCACACACCCGATTCCCTCACGATAGGCCGCACGCATGACGGGCGTCCCACCCGGGGCGCCGATCGCGACCGCCTCGCGCTCCCAATCGACCACGTAATCTCCCCCGCTGGCCGTCCCGACGGGCTGCCTGAGGAAGGCGAGTTCCTGGTCGAAGACCTGCTCGAGTGTGCGCTCGCCCGTGAAGATCCCATTGCACATGAGGACGGCCTGCTGGCCGTAGCGGATCATGTCCCGCTGCGGTCGCCAGTAGTCGTACGCCTCTTCCTGTTGGGCGGAGGCCGCGGGGGCGAGCGCGACGAGTAGCGCGAGGAGAGACGCAGCAGGGACGATCTTCATGGCTTATTTGAGCTGATGGGTGTGGCTCGGCGGGAGTCTCCGCCGCGTGACGAAGCTAGACGGGCATTCGCAGGGGGGCCAACCGGCACCCGCATATCACCGCTCGGCGGCGTTCGCGACCGCCACGATGAGGTCGGTCAGGCGCACCAGGTCGCGAAGATCGAGTACCTCCCCCGGAGAGTGGCTGTACCGCCCGGGCCATGACAGGCCCTGGTTCGGAGCACCGTAGAAGGTGAATCGCGTACCGTCGGTCCCGCCCTGTGTGAGGCCCATCTGGATGTCGATCCCGGCCCGCTCCGCCGCGGCGAACACGCGTGCCCGTTCCCGGTCGGGTGACACCCCCGAGTTTTCAGTAGCCCGGAGAACGGGACCGGCACCCAGCGGCGCGTAGGCGAAGTGCGGTGACTCCAGCGGCGTATCGGACGACACGAAGGTGTCGATCGAGTAGATGCGCACCGTCGAACGACCGAAGCGACGGGCCATGGCCGCGGCCCCAATCAGACCGCCCTCTTCGTGCACGGAAAAGGCAAAGATCACCTTACCTGGGAGTGCACCGGGGTCGACGGCCCGGACGGCCCGAAGAAGCGCCGTGGTTCCGGCACGGTCGTCGAGCGCTCGAGCAACGAAGCGATGCCGACCCATTCGGAGACCCTCCTTATGGCTCGTGACCTGCATCCCGATCTCGACGCCACGACTTCGGAGCTCATCTGCATTCATTCCGAAGGAGACGCGTTCCGGGGGCGGCCTCTTCTGTTCTGCCTCGTTGCGAGTGAGAAAGACACCGCGCAGCGGAGCTGGCGCTTCCGCGCCGAGTGACTGCGCCTTCCAGCGCTCGCTGGTGTCTCGTCCCTCGGCTGTGCGCGTACTGGGGGAGCCGGGAGGGTCGAAGTGCAACAGGGCCGTCTGACCCTCCCACGCCGACGACACAGCGCCGCCCAGCCTCCGTAATTCGAGTACCCCATCCACACCAATCGATGTGACCTCGTACCCCACTTCGTCGATGTGCGCCATGAAGACTGTCGTATCACGTTCCGGCCCCGCCTCGACCCAGATGTTGCCGATGTCGTCGACGACCGCGGCACTCCGGGCCCAATCGGGCAACGACTCCAGCACGTACCGCCGCACAGCCCACTCGTGGCCGGGCACTCCATGTCTCTCTACCAGATCGGTGAGGACACCCGCCGCGTCGGCCACGCTCTCATCGAAGTGGTCCCCCCGGAGGGCCGCCCGCCGTGGTGCCTCAACCCAACGCGCTGGCGAGGGCGGGGGCATACCAACGCCCTCGGCCGCATCTTCGAGGATGCGGTTCACCTCACCCAACGTCACGGACTCGAGGTGCGAACCAGGGGAAGCGACACGGGGCGCAATCCAGCGTACGGACTCGACGCCGGCGTCGACCAGCACGGCCCCCATGCTACCGAAAGAGTCGGCGGCACGGTCCTCGCCCGCTGCCTCCGACGTACCGGGCGCGAGGACCACGACACCATCGAAAGTGCCTCCGCGTGCGATGTAAGAAGAAAGACCAACCCACCCGAAGCCCTGCTGTGCACTCATGACGAAGTGGGTCTCTCCAGCCGGAGCCGCTCCCCCGGCGGCAACGTCCGCGAGCGTCGCTGCAGCGGCGCATCCGGCCATCCGCCCCGCCTCGGGACCCGCGACGCCGCCTTCCATCGGCCACGCCGGCAAGTGCCGCACGATGGGGTCGAGCAGCCCGATGCCGATAGCTGCGACCTCTTCCGCCGAAGTGGCTCCGACGTCGACCCAGAGATCATCGGCGCCGACGATGTCGGTCTCGCCACGGTGCTGCGCCGCGAAGTGTCCATTGCTCCGCGCTACGACACCGGACACAGGACCGGAGGGGGTGAGAACTCGAACCTGTTGCGCCTCGAACGCCTGGTCCCAGAGCGGATGGTCCGAGCCCCGTCCGATCCGGTGCACGCGAAGGTACCCATCGTCGGTGATCTGACTGGCCGAAAGACCAGGGCGATCGAGCGCGCACGCCACGATCCTGCGCGGAGAACCAGACCCAACCACCCGGACCAGATTCCCCCAATGGTCGGCGTCCCAACCGGGCATGGCGGCAGCCAGGTCACCCGCAGCGCGCGTCTCATATCCGGTTACGACATCGACCGTAGTCCACGACGCGATGGCCCCAACGGCCTCGACGTCCTGAGCCTGGGCCATACCGGCCGGAGTCAGCAGAGCCGCCATCCACAACGCAGCAGCCCTTCCGATAATCCTCATCCGCGGCAACCTCATATCCGTGCTCCGACTCCGTGGGGCGCCATCCGGCCCCGGGCAAGAAAAAAGAGGGCGGAAGCGACGTTCATGCCATCGCTCCCGCCCTCTCGGTTTCTACTGTCCCGCGGTACGCGGGTTGCGCGAATTACTCGCTGATGCGCCGGTACGTGGCGTGACCCACACCGGTGATCTTCCCGTTCTCATCCATCCGAACGTATTCGTTCTCGATCGTCTGGCCGTCCTCGGACAGGACGTTGATGATGACCTGCGTCACCCGTCCGTTGCGCATGTTCGAGATGCGTGTGGTGGTCTCGTTGACCCATTCCACCGAAGTCCTCGCACCGTCCTGACCCCAGACGTCACGGAATTCACCGTCGAACATCGTGTTGTAGCCCCAGGCGTTGTCCTCACCTCGCGCGTTGGTGGACTCGACCTTGACCGCCATTCCACCGTCTTCCCACGCCTCATAGGTCATGATGTTGATGGAAGGCGGCGGATTGTCAGACTCCATCTGCCACTGGCCGAAACGGTGACCCGGATCCTGTGCGGTGACATCTGCAGCAAGGGTGAATGCCAGGCCAAAAACCATCGCTCCTGCGAACACTTTCTTGATCATGCTGTTCTCCCGGCGGGAGCTCATTGCGAGCCCGAGCCGTCTTTAGTGAAGATCTGAACGACGCCTGCCACGGCCTCCGGGCCGTACATCTCGATCGCAGCGTCACCTTTGAGTACTTCAATCCGTTCGATCTGGTCCGGGTTGAGCTCTTCCATCACGCTCCGGTCGACGAGCTCGCCGTCCATATAGATCAGCGGCTCCAGTCCTTCGGAGGTCCGGAGCATGAATACGTTCTCCCCCTCCTCCGACGAATGCTCACCTTCTCCGCCGCGAATCACTCGCGTGCGCACACGGGCGTGCTCGGACGACTCTTCGTCGCTCGTCCACTCGAAGTGCTCACCTTCGCCATCGACGCCCTCGACGTGTAGCTCGCCGTCTTCGGAGGCATCGACTCGGATCCGCCGCTCGTGTGTCTCGTCCCCGTCCGTCTCGACAGTCACGACGATCTCCTCGGAGCCGTCCTCGCGTCGAATCTTCTTCTTGATGATCACAGTGGACTCGCCGTCCGAAGTCGCCGTGGACTCCGTCGTCCATTCGGACTTCAGATCCAGAGTCACTACCGAATCACCCGCCCACATACGAGGACCGAACAAAGCCAGTCCGATCGCTCCACTCACCGCCACGGCAGTCAACGCGCCGACATCGGTACGCGAGAGCTTCATCACGCCTCCTTGGATACGAATACGAATCTCCGTCAACATACGACGGAGGTGAGGCATCGAATACCCCATGCGAATGAGCCGCGGGGCACCCCCCGGGCGCTGAGCGACGGACGGGTAGATCCGCCGCTAGTGCACGACGGCGAAGGTCACGGGGAAGGAAACCCAGACGGGCACGTACTGGTCGCGGTTCAGTGCGGGAGAGAACTCGTAGAGACCCGCCACATGGATCGCCGCATCGTCGAGCTCATCGTACCCGGAGCTCTGAGCGATACGGGTCGTCTTCACATGTCCGGTCTCGTCGATGTAGAAGTAGACCTGGACGATTCCACCGATCCCGGCTTTCCGAAGTACCGGCGGGTACGCCCTGCGCATGGCATCGATGATCTCGTCCCGATTGAGGATGTCGGGCGCGACCGTGAATGGCGTGAAGCGTGGCATCTCCTCCTCGGCCAACACCTCGCGGCTGAGCGTCGGGGGAGGAGGAAGAAGATTCTGGACCGGATTCGTCGCGAAGGTCGTCGGAGCGATGGTGATGTCTTCGCTTATGTCCATCGTGCCCACAACGGGTGTGGCCGGGCGCACGATGGCCGTGGGCGCATCGGGGATGTCGATCTCGGGCGGTAGTTCGACCGTCCTGATCTCCTCGACCTCGACCGAAAAATCCTCGACCGTCAGTTCGGGCCAGTAGACGAAGACCCCGAAATGGGCCGTCGTCGCGAGGATGATTGAACTCCAGAAGAGAGAGCGGAACCGGGCTTTCAGGCGATTGTTCGCACTGTCGCCGTCGTCATAGGCGGGAACTGCCAGTTGAGCAGTCATCGGTCACCCCCTGAGTCCTTCTCGAGACTCCCTGCGAGTTGGTTACACGACCTCGAACACTCCACATGAATAATGGCGGAGCAGCGCGTGCAGCGGTGTCAGGAGCTGGTGGATCGGGCTGTCGGGGTTCTACCCCGCCTGCGCCGTCGGTCAGGCTGGAGGAAAGCCCTCGAACATCTTCCCGATCGCTTCCTGGATCGCGCGATCCATTATCTCCGGGTTGGCGAGCGCTCGGGTGATATCGAACTGTGCCCAACCACGCCAAAGGACGTCTTTCGTCTCCGCATCGGCGATGTCGACGAGGATCGTGCCCTCGTCGAATTCGACCATCTGAGGCGACTCGCTGCGGCGCGACGCCGAGTATCCCTCTCGAGAGTCGGCCTCGTACACATCGACTCGAGAGCGCACCGTCGCATGGTGGTGGACGATAAGCCGGGGCCCGTCACCACTGTCACGGATGCCGTGTTCCGCGAGCTCCAGCGCCACGGCGGCGTGAAGCCGCTGCTCGAAGAATGGGTTGTTCTCCAACCGCGGATCGCCGACCGGACGATCGTCAGGCTCGTCCCACTCGAACGACGAATACGTCGCGTAGTCCACACCGGGGGTGAAGTCGGCTCCAGCGACAACGCCCAGACCACACGCCGCCAAAAGCGCCCCTGCGGCCAGAACTCCGACGATTCGTGCCCTCATGCTGCCACCCTCCCCTTCGGTTGCCTGGACGGTCGTCCAGGACGTCCTGCCGTCCTGCCGTCCTGCCGTCCTGCCGTCCTGCCGAAAGTTAACCCGTCCTACCCCGTGGTTACACGCAAGACGATATAGGCGAGGTAGATCGCGATGAGCACGATGGCCTCGGTCCGTTGAAGGCCTCGGCGCCGGGTCAGAAAGACACCCAGAACGACGGTCACGAGCGCGACAGCAGGGAGGTCGTAATAGATGGTGTCGTCGCTGACGCGCAGTGGATGAATCAACGCTGCAGCGCCGACAGGGACGAGGAGGTCGAAGATGTTGCTGCCGATCACATTGCCCACGGAAAGGCTCCCGTGTCGCTCCGCCGCAGCACGCACCGAGAGCGCGAGTTCCGGAAGGCTCGTGCCCGCGCTCACGAAGACCACCGCGAGCAGCGTCTGACTCATACCCAGCGCCTGGGCCAACGCCAGTCCGCCCTCGATAACCATGTGCGCGCAGAGGACGACGACCCCCATTCCCAGGAGGGTGGCCTGCGTGGCGGAGAGACGGCTCGGCTTCGGCAGTTCGGCGGCGACCTCCTCAGTCCGCTCCAATCGGAAGAGTGCCGCGAAGTACAAGCCGTAGACCAGAACCATGATCAGGCCATCGATCCGACTGGCGACGCCGTCGAAGAGCAGCGCAGCCACCAGCCCGACGGAGAGTAGCAGCGTGGTACCGTAGCGCCGGACCATCCGCGGACCCGCCGGCAGATAGCCCACCAGCCCGGCCACACCCAACACGACACTCCCTTGAACCACCGCGCTGCCCACCGCCGAACCTACGATCATCCCCGACGCATCGACCCCGCCCAGCTCTTTGACGGCCCCGTTGATCGCAATCACGAGTTCGGGGAGATCCGTACCCACTGCGAGGACCGCGAGCCCGATGAACCCGTGAGAAAGTCCGAAGCGTTCGCTGAGTCCGACGGCGCCCCGCACCGCAAGGAGCGTCCCGACCCAGAGGCCGGCGAGACCGAACGCCAGGAGGGTGAGTGGAATCACTCGATCACATCATGGTTCCGAGGGTCGTGATGACACGGGCGCAGCTCGAGGGAGCTTCACCTCCGCCCATGGCGAACGTGAGCAGGCGAGACAGCCGGCCCGCTCCGGCACCTCCAAGGTCGAGCCCCCGGGCCGCGACCTCGAAGTAGTCGGCCTCCGCCTCGTAACGCACAAGACCGGCGCGCACTTCGGCGAGCCAGCGTTCGTAGGCGAGGCCCGGCCCGAAGACGATGTTGTGCATGTTGAGGCATGGAGTCACGACGGCCGTGATGTGGGCACTTTCCCAGCGCAGTCCACGCACCCCTTCCGGATCGAGCGCCAGTTCTCGGGCAGCCGCCAGGAAGTCCTGGCCTCCCGGACGATGCGCCGGGCGGCCCGAAAAGGCGGACGCCGTCGCTCGCTCCGCCGCTCCTACAGCACCATCCAGGGCGGCTAACGCACTGGTGTCACCCGAGCGACGCAACGCCTGACGCAGCGCCCTGCCCCCTGCCTCGACGAGGCGGGATCCGATCAGGTTGCCGATCAGGTGGGGCGATTCGTCCATGAGGAGCAGGCCAACCGAAATCACTTCACGAGTCAGTCGGATCGCCTCGTCGTGCCTTCCCTCGACGGAGTGCAGGGCGGCCGTCGCGAAATGGGCGTCGGCACCTGCGCGCAGCGCCGAAGAGTGTGGGATCGGAAGCTCGAAGAATACTGCGTCGGGTTCGAAAGGCAGGTCGAAAGCACCGCCGATCTGATCGAGCTCGCTCGCCCGGGCCAGGCGAGAAAGCTCTGCGTGCGCGGGGTGTGCGGCGACCTCTCTCAGGTACGCCAACTGCTCGACAGACAATCCATCGTCTGCCTGAGTCCACACCGAATCGGACCACGTCGGCGGAATGTGCGCCGCCCACACGGCCGGCGTCTCCACCGGGAACCAGCTGGTTTCATACCTGTGGACCGGATCCGCCAGCGGCTCATCGAAATCCTCGTCCGATCGTCCGACGTAGCTGAGAGTATTCAGGATCTCGCCCGCTTCGAGCGCGCTGATCATGGAGTCGGGCTCGACTATCTGATTTCTGAACGCTTCGGCGTGAGCTGCGTGCACCCGCGTACTCGTGTAGTTCCAGCCTGCCATCGACGTCAGAATGACTCCCATGGATGAAACCGGAACGAGCGTCACAGACGGCATGAAGCTCAGAAGGCCTGCGACGATCACCACCGCGGTGACGGACTTCACGACCACCGGCCGCACGATCCGCCCCCCCGTATCAACGCCCCGCGCCTCAGCCCCGGCCTTCCACGCTCCGATTTCCTGCAGAACCAGGTCCTGAGCCCAGGGGTGGCGATGCCACTCCCTGCGTGCCCTTCCCACGAGCGACCCTTCCGTCGCACGGAGAATGAGGCCTCCCACACCGAGGATCGTCGTCGGCACCACGGTCCAGACGAGCAGGCCCTCAGGAGACAGTCGCCCACGGGTCGCGAGCACGACCAGAACACCGAAGCCGAGCACGAACCACCCGCTCGCGAGGAGGTGCCCGATTCCGGCGAGCAGTCGCATCCGGGCGAGTGCGGTCCGCACCTCCGGCGAGAGGGAAGAGAACGCGTGGGCCCCCTGAAGGAGGAAGCCAGCGTCTCTCGTCCGATCCGACACGACCAACCCGATCACTCGCCCCGAATAGCCCTCTGCGGCAGCCAGACGCACTCGGCGGAGCAGGCGAACCAGCGCCACGAGGGCGTCCACAAGCAGGCCAACGCCTGCGAGCGTGGTCAGGATGATCGCCCACCAGGCGTCGCCCAACGGCCCCAGGCCCGACTCGGCCTGCGGGATCGTGAGCACGCACAAGAGCGGCACCACGAGGACGGCCCCGGTCACGGCGAGTTTGCGCACGACGAGCCACAGGTCGCCCTGGATCCGTGCCAGTCCAGGCGGGGGCCACGGGAGCAACTCCTCTGTGGTGCCGTCGGGATGTCCGTCTTGCTCCGCCGTCATGCTCCGCTCCGCGCCAGAGATGCCCCCGGCCTGCTACGCCACGGGCTCGAGACTCAAGTTGTCCCTCCGCCCGATCCAGCGGCAACCGACGTGCGCCCAAGCCGCGCGTCGAGAGCCAGTACGTCGTCGGCCCGGAAAGCGATCAGGGCGAGGCCGGCGAAGAAGATCGTGGACGACGGAAAGAAGATCAGATTGCCCCCATCCGTGACGAGACCGAACGGATCCAGAATCGACTTCCACACAGCGAGCAGCGTTACCCCGGTGATGAGCAGGAGCACGGGATACGCGAACCGCCGGAATACGCCGACCACGATCACGAGGCCCAAGAGCACCTGCGCGCAGCCGGCCGCCTGCCAGACCCCGGCCCCGGTCACCAGGCCGCCGTAAAACCCTTCAGAAACACGAACGGCATGGTCTACGTTGGAGATCTTGTCGTAACCCCACAGAACCATCAGCCAACCGAGGCTTATCCGCAGGAGCAACAGCGAAACCGTCTTCAGCGTCATGAGAGCATCTCCGATGCCGGGTATCGATGAGGCAAGCCCGACACCAACGCGGCGCATCTACAGGAGGTTCCCCTCCTGGACGCACGCCCGATCAGCCTTCTGCCCCAGCCTCTCGCAGCGCAGCCCTTACCCGCTCGCGTAGAGCCTCCGGATCGGCGTTGTCCCGCCGCAGTCCGGCCAGTTCATCGACCAGGCGTTGCTCGAAATCAGCGTGAGAGCGGCAGTTGCCGCACGCGTCGAGGT
>JBDGVS010000606.1:0-2936 GCA_039585535.1 Gemmatimonadota bacterium
AAAAAAGGCATCGAGGAAGTCCCACAACGCTCGCACCACCGAGTCGCAATCCGGCACCTTCTTGTCGTCGCTCATGACTCGCCTCCCTTCGCCGATCCGAGGCCCATCCTGCAGCCGTCGACGCGCCCGGAAGAGACGCGAGCGAACGGTGCCGACCGGGACCTCGAGGATCTCGGCCGCTTCGTGATACGAAAAGCCTTCCAGATCAACCAAGGCCACGATCTCCCGAAAGAGTTCCGGGAGACCATCCATCCCGCGCTCGAGAGCCGGCCCCACATCGAGTCGATCGAAGAGATCGCCCAAGCCCATCTGCTCGGCATTGGCGTGACTCATTACGATCGGGAGCGCGTCGTCGTCGCCGACCGCCTCCTTCTCGATGTCGGGCCGCAGCTTCTCCCTCCGGAAGCGCCTGCGGAACGTGTTCTTGCAGATAGTGAAGAGCCAGCTGCGCGCGTTCGTCCCCGGGGTGAAGGTGCGCCAGGCGCGGAAGGCCTTGAGGTACGTCTCCTGGACGAGGTCATCCGCCTCGTCCGCGTCCCGAGTGAGGGAGAACGCAAACCTGCTCACATCCGCCAGAAGCGGGAGCGCAACGTCCTCGAAACGAGTGAGGTCTTCAGCATCGGTCATAGCGAAAAGGTAGCAAAGCCCTACTGTGTCGGGCATGTGTACCTTCCCGAAAACCGCGACCGCCTTCGCGCTCGTATTCGGCGCTGTCACCGTCGGATGCGGCGATGAAGCGGCGCCGGCGACCGAAGCCCTGCCCTTCCCCACCTTCACGTCCGTACAACCCGAGCTTTTCGGAGCGCCGGGTGGGCAGACGAACGGATGGGCCGACTACGACCTCGACGGAGACCTTGACCTCTTCGTCGGCTTCCGTGGCGCGCCGAACCGACTGTATCGCAACGACGACGGCATCTTCGTCGACGTGGCCGCGGACGTGGGACTGGCGGACGAGCCGGAGACCCGCGCAAGCGCCTGGGGCGACTACGACTCGGACGGAGACCCGGACCTCTACGTTGGCTTCGCCAACCTCGGTATCCCGAACCGACTGTACCGGAACGAAGGCGGGACGTTCGTCGACGTTGCCGAGACGGTCGGTGTGGAAAAGGCAGGGACCTCTCGACAGCCGACCTTCCTGGACTACGACGGTGACGGGGATCCGGATCTGTTCGTGGCCTTCCGTGACAAGCCGAACACGCTGTTTCGAAACGACGGCGGGCGCTTCACGGACGTAACGGACGCATCGGGGATCGGCGACCCGCGCCGGACGGTGGGTGTCGCCTGGTTCGACATGGATGGAGACGGGGATCTGGATGCGTTCGTCGCGAACCAGAACGGCGACGAGGACGGCTTCTTTCAGAACAACGGCGACGGCACGTTCGAAGACGTCGCCGAGCGTCTCGGGATGCACCAACCGGGGCGAGCGGCAGATCTGGGCAGCGTGGGTACAGCGGTCGCCGACTACGACAACGACGGCGATCTGGATCTCTTCGTCGCGTCGTACGGGCCCGAGGTACTGTGGGAGAATCAGGGCGACGGCACGTTCACGAACGCATCACCCGGGACACCACTGGCCGGCAATCACCACTCGGTCGCTGCGGCGTGGGGCGACGCAGACCACGACGGGTGGCTCGACCTGTACGTGAACACCTTTCTCTCGGGGGAAGTCGAGGCACGCGACTACCTCTTCCGGGGCGGAGCCGAGGGCTTCGTCGAAGGCACCCCTGATGTCATGGTGGCACGTGGATCGAGCCACGGCGTCGCTTGGGCGGACTACGACAACGACGGTGACCTCGACCTGGCACTCGCACCGAAACGAACTGGTGTCAGCGGGCGCCGATCGGGCGCTGCAGATCATCGTGACCGATCTGAGCGGCTATGCCACGCGCGCAGGGGCGACCGTCGTCGTGCGCCGCCCTTCCGACGGCTTCGTCACCGCACGCCTGGTCGATACCGGGGGTGGGTACTCGTCTCAGGGGATGGCACCCGTTCACGTGACCGTCCCTGCGGGCGAGGGGAGCCTGGACATCGAGGTCCACTGGTTCGAGAACGGGGCACGCCAGACACACCGGGAAACAGGCATCCGTCCTCGAGATCACCGCGGCACACCGTTCGTAGTCCGAACCGGCGGGGGCTGAGTCCTATACCGCCTCTATCGACTTCATCGAAAGTCGATGCGGGAGTAGAGCTGGTGCACCTCGGTCGATCCCGCTGTTAGCGAGAGCGGTGTAGCTACGCTCTCCATCGGTCATCTCGCGGGCAGGGCCCGTGCACGAGGAGTCGTCAGTTCACCCAGGTACGGGAGGAGACAAGGCAGGGTACCCCGCCGCCGTCTCGCTCCTATGTTGTCCCGATGACACCCGCGTCAGCCGTGAACCGATCCACCCCCCTCGCTGCGGCGCTCGCGGGCGTGGCGCTCATCTGTTCAGTGACACCGTCGGCAGCACAGTCGAGTGCAGACAGCGCGGTCACGGAAAAGGGCCAGATCGTCACCACGGCTGCAGGCGAGCAGTACCGAGCGGGGCTGCTCCAGCGCTGGATCCTGGGACGGCATTACCGCGATCTCTGGACGGAGTCGATTCAGGTCGAGGTGCTGGACCTGAGAAGCACTGCCGGCGGCCTGACACCGACGCGAACGGGCGGCGGCATGCAGACACAGTCACTCCGGTTCATGGGAGCCGACGGCCGAGAATACGCCTTCCGGTCGGTCGACAAGGACCCATCCCCGGTCCTGGACTCGCTTCTCCGTGAGACCGTGGTCGCCGACCTGGTTCAGGACGGGATCAGCGCCGCACATCCGTTCGGTGCGCTGGTCGCATCTCCCCTGCTCGATGCGGTCGGAATCCTGCATGTGGACCCACAGCTTCGCGTCATGCCCGATGACCCGGCACTCGGTGAATTCCGGGATCGCTTCGCGGGGATGCTCGGTCTGCTCG
>JBDGVS010000607.1:0-3939 GCA_039585535.1 Gemmatimonadota bacterium
CACGAGATTGATCCAGGAGGCCGGGTCCACCCAGGACCTCGCTCGCATCGTAGTAAAGGACGGGAAGCGGCTTGGTGAACTAGGCCGAACCGGGGGGATCGCGCTGGAGATCGCGGCGAACGAATCGAACGAGCAATATTTGCTCGAGCTCGAAGTCGCCGACATCGAAGCTCATTGGCGTCGTGAAGAAGAGCTCGCTTCGATCATCGACGGCGAGTTGACGCCCCTCCCGATGCTCGAGCAGATGCGTCGACGGGTCTCGGAGGGTCTTCAGTAGTCTACCGGGCGCAGATAGAACTCCCCGATCGCACTCGACGACAGCACGGCCACCGTCGGCATCTCACGCTTCCAGTGCGTGGAATCGAGGCGCCTGTGAACGATCTCCACGGCGCCGGGGTCGAAGCCAGCCCGCAGGAGTCCCTCGCGCCCGTATCCTCGAATCATCCAGTGCAAAATCGGGTCGGCTGCATGGTAGGATACGCCCATTTCGTCCTCGTCCGTGACCCCCTTCACGAGATCGGCCGTGGCCGGCTTGTCGATGATCTCCGACGGAACCCCCAGATGGCGCGCGAGCGCCCAGACTTGAGTCTTGAACAAGTCGCCGATCGGGTTGATGGGTGGCGAATCATCGGCGTGCCAGGTGAAATACCCGAGCAGGCGCTCGCTCTTGTTCCCGGTGCCGAGGGGGAGCGCGCGCAGGCTCGCGGACTGGTCGAAGAGGATCACGGCCCTCAGGCGCGCCATGAGGTTCCCCTTCCGAAGCGGGGTGATATCGGGCTCGTACGCATCGACGTACCGGTCGATCGGCTCCGATATTTCGATGGTCCGCTCGTGCGCGCCTGTCGCCTGTAACGCGAGGCGCGCGTGTTCAAGACTTTCCGCGCTCGACGCCCGGTATGGAAGACGGAAGCCGTAGACGTTCTCGGGCCCGAGGGCCCGGCATGCCAGGTATAGCGAGACGGCGGAGTCGACTCCTCCCGAAACGCCGACGACGACCCGCTCGAAGCCCCGTCGTCTGCGAACCTCCTCTCGGATGAACTCGACGAGTGTGCGTTCCACGAGTTCGACGTCCATGGCCAGGAGGTCCGGTGCGTGGAGCGGACCGCTCGTGTCCACTTCATCGGAGCGCCCGTGGAGCGGCGCTCCGGGCGCCGCTGCCACGACGTCGACGGTCTCGTCGCCCTCGGACGCGGGATCTCTTCGGCCCCGGGCGACCTCGAGAGAGCGCTCGAGGTGAGGTAGCATCTGTTCGAGATCCGAGAGTAACGGCATCGCAGCCCGCGCCCGATCGATCTCGGTGGCATCCAGGGCCGCGACCGTCACCCCTTCTTCGAAGAGCGGCGCCCGTGCGATCGTCGAGCCGTCGGGCCCGAATGCCGCCGACCCGCCGGGGAACAGCTTCCCGCCTTCCGACCCCGCCAACTGAGACACCGCGACGAATACTCCGTGCTCGCTGGCCATCGCCGGACCCAGTCGGTCCCACTCCTCCAGATTCGCTGGCAGGCCGCTCGGTGACGGGGCGAAGTCCCGCGCCGGCGAAGCACTGACAATGAGGATGAGCTCCGCGCCGCCGAGCGCGAGGATCGTTGCCGGCAGCGAGTGCCACGCGTCTTCGCACACCAGCATCCCGACCCGGCCGAAGCGCGTGTCGAAGGCCATGACCTCGGTCCCCGGTTCGACGAATCGTGCTTCGTCGAAGACGCCGTAGGTAGGCAGGAAGAGCTTCCTGTGAACGTGCCGCACGACGTACCTGCCGTCTGCGGGCTCCAGATACGCCACGCTGTTGTAGAGCCGACGGCGCCAGCGCTCGTAGAAGCCGAGTACCACGTCGGGCGCACCAGGATCCGGAGATCCCAGGTCGCGTGCGACGTCTTCCACCGCCCTGGCGGCTTCCGTCACCCCGCCTTCCAGGAAGTACCCTGAGAGGCAGGCTTCCGGGAAGACGACGATGTCTGCGCTCGCCGCAGAATTCGCGGCCAGCTCAGAGACCTGAGCCAGATTGGCGGCCACATCTCCCTTGGCGGGCTTCATTTGAGCAAGGGCAACCCGAAGGGGTGGCCCAACGTGAGCTTGATTCATCGGCGTCTGCGTCGTATCGGTCTGATCCCGGCAGCGGCATCGGCCGCCGACCGTTCGCGAACGTAAGATACGTTGTTGTGTGCGGAACGCCCCTATCTAGTGGGGGTTAGAGGACCGAGACCCAACACGACCCGGAAGCGTCTGAATGACCAAGCAATTCGCAGCTGTCGCAGCAGCCTCGTTCATGATGATCGCGGCCCCGCTTTCAGCGCAGGACAGCGGTTTCCCGATGGAGCGGGCTCCCGAGGTCGACGTCCTCTCCGGTGCGGTGGACGCGATCTCACGGATGCACATGGAGTCGTTCGCCGATTCGGTGCTGTGGGAGGCCGCGATCGATGGGATGATCGGCGCGCTGAATGATCCGTACGCGGAACTCTTCACGCCCCAGGAGGCGGAGGCGTGGGAGGAAGACACCACGGGTAATTATTCCGGGATTGGGCTCCAGATCACGCTGCTCAACGACGAGATCACCGTCACCGCGGTGTTCCGAGGCTTTCCGGCCTCCGAGCATGGCATCTCGGTGGGCGACGTGATCGTCGGCGTTGCCGACTACGATGCGACGGAGTGGGGCACCGACATGGCGGCGGATTCGATCCGTGGTCCGGTCGGAACCAGTGTGGAGGTCCGGATCAAACGCCTCGGGTACGAGCAGCCACTCGCCTACGATATCACGCGTGAAGAGGTCCACGTGCCGGCGGTCGACTACGGCGTACTCGAGGGCGACATCGGCTACGTCATCATGGATCGAGTCGCTCGGAATGCGGCCAGAGAGATGAACGAGGCCCTCGCCGACCTCGCCGGACGAAAGGGTTTGATCATCGATCTGCGCAGGAACCCCGGTGGATTCCTCGATGAGTCGCTCATGTTGGCGGACCTCTTCCTCAAGCCGGGCTCGACGCTCGCCAGTACCGTCCAGCGCGTTGCGGGAGGCAGTGCCGATCAGCCTGAGACCGATTCGTACGGCGATCGTTGGCCGCAGCTCGTTCCTGATCTCCCGGTCGTGATTCTCGTGGACGAATTCACGGCATCGGGGGCCGAGATTCTGGCGGGCGCATTGCAGGACTACGACCGGGCCGTCGTCCTCGGGCAGCGGACGTTCGGAAAGGGCGTCGTGCAGACGGTTATGAATCTGCCGCACGGCCGGCGTCTCCGATTTACGACAGGCTCATGGCTCACCCCACTCGGCCGTTCGCTCCAGCGCGACCGTGACCGTCAGGGCGCGCCGGTGCCGGCCGATGTCGATACCCTGCCCCGGATCGAGACTGCAGCCGGGCGCGCCCTCATCTCCGGAGGCGGGATCTTCCCCGACCTGGAGATTCAGGACGACACGCTGACCACGGTCGAGCAGGAGTTCCTTCGGGCTTCCAACCTCGAGCAATTCCCACTCGGGCTTCGGATCGCCGAGTACGGGCTCTCCATCGCAGCAGAGCGCGGCGAAGATGCACCCTGGACGGGTGGAGTGTCGGACCAGCAATTCGAGACCTTCGTAGCCCAGCTGCGCGAAGAAGGACTCGAGACCGAGCTGCTCGACGACAGCGACGTGCAGCTCTACGTGCGTTGGCGCGTGGACATCGCGATGGCCCAGCGCATGAGCGACGTCGCGGCCGAAGTGAGTGTCCGGACGTCACGCGACCCCGTGTTGACCGAGGCCATCCGGCTCATCGAGACGACGGGATCGCAGGCGGAACTCTTTGCGGACGTAGATGCCCGCCCGGGAGCCCCGCAGGCTCCTCGCTCGAACTAGAAAGCCAACGGCCTCGGGCTCAGCGCCCGACGCACCGCCGCAGGAGGGCTCCGGCGGGGATCAGCCGCGAGGGTGAAACCGGCGATGCATGTCGCGGAGGTACGCTCGATCCAGGT
>JBDGVS010000608.1:0-9661 GCA_039585535.1 Gemmatimonadota bacterium
AAAAAACAGCAGTTCCTGTACGGCTGCAAGGTCGGCGCCGCCTTCCACGAGGTGTGTGGCAAAGGTGTGCCGTAGCGTGTGGGGTGAAACCGTCTTGTCGATCCCAGCGCGCCTCGCCGCGTCGCGAACCAGTGCCCAGATCGACTCACGCCGGATCGGCTTCCCGCGGGCGTTGAGAAACACCCTGCCCTGTCCGTTTCCGCTGTCCAACGTTGGGCGAACCTCACCGAGGTATCGACGTAGGGCCCGCTGGGCCGGTGCTCCAACGGGAACGAGCCGCTCCTTGGAACCCTTCCCATATACGAGGGCGAAGCCATCGTCGAGGTCGAGGCTCGATAGCGGGAGGTCCACCAGTTCCGAGACCCGAACGCCGGTGGCGTAGAGAAACTCGAGGACGGCACGATCACGCCAATAAAGGGCGTGCCCGGGGTCAGGCGCCTCGAGAAGAAGCTCGACCTCGCTTCGGGAGAGGAAGTCCGGGAGCTTTCGATCTGATTTGGGTGCTTCGAGCCGATCCGTCGGGTCCGTCTCGATGGCGCCCTCGGCGAGGAGGAAGCCGAAGTAGGTCCGTACCGCGGAGCGCGCTCGCCGGATCGAGGTCGCGGCCAAGCCGGAGTCCTTGAGGTCAAAGACCCAGGCCCTCAGGAGTCCGGTGTCGACGTCCAGCGGGGTCGACACCCCTGCCTCCGCCACAAAGTCCAGCCAGCGGGCGAGGTCTCGCTTGTAGGCGCTGACGGTGCGCTCGGAGAGGCCCCGCTCGAAGGTCAGGTAGTCCTGGAACTGCTCGAAACGAAAGGCACGTTCGACTCCCTCCGGCCGCTCACTCATGGGGCGATCGGCGCGTGCGCACCCACCAGACTCCGAGTGCCAGCCCCACCACGATCGCGAATCCCGCCAGTGTCCGGTTCACACCCTGGAGCACGGCACCGAGCTCGTCGAGGTTGCTGCCGAGGACGACGCCCAGCTGGACCAGGCCCCCGTACCAGATCGCGGATGCCACGGAGATCGGCACCACGACCCTGGACCACGGCTGATGCGTGGCACCGGCGAAGACCGGCACCACAGCCCGCACCCCGGGGAGGAACCGGGAGAAGAAGATCGCCAGAGTGCCCCAGCGCTCGTAGAAGCCGGCCATCCGCTCCATCTGATGGGGCTTGAGCAGGTGCCGCCCCAAACCGCGATCGAAGAACGGTGGGCCGTAGGCGTGGCTCAATCGGTAGACGGCGAGTGCCCCTGCGACGTTGAAGGCCCACGTCCCCAGAGCGACCCAGCGTGCATCGAGGTCGCCTGCGCCCGAGAGGAAGCCCCCCAATGCAACGAAGGTGTCGGCCGGGATCGCCGGCACGACATTCTCGGCGGCCGCTCCCGTCCAGAGCACCAGATACACGACGGCGTTGGGAAGCCCGTTCATCCATTCGATGAAGCCGGCCACGTTAGAGCCCCGTCGGCTCACCTCGCTGCGCGCCACTCCCGTCGGTGTTCCGCTCGATGAGCGCGACAGCGTGCACAGCGAGACCCTCGCCTGCACCGATCCACCCCATGCCCTCGTTGGTCTTCCCCTTCACGGAGATCTGCGAGGTGGCAATGCCGAGAGCACCGGCCAACCTGCTCCGCATGCCCTGGACATGGGGCGCGATCTTCGGACTCTCGCAAACGACTGTGATATCGACATTCACAACGTGATAGTCTCGGTCGCGCAGGATTTCAGCCCCGCGGGCGAGCAGTCCGATCGAGTCCGCATCCTTCCAATCCTCGTCGGAGGGCGGAAAGTGGCTGCCCACGTTCCCGGCGGCAGCGGCCCCGAGTATGGCATCGATGACGGCGTGGCAAATTGCGTCGCCATCCGAGTGCCCAGTCAATCCCGGGTGGTTCGGTATGACCACGCCACCCAGAACCAGTGGGCGATCGGCGTCGAAGCGGTGGGAGTCGTAGCCCGTTCCGACTCGGAACCCGGTCACCGACCCACCCTCCGTGTCATGAAGGGACGCCGCGCGTCACTCCCAACCCCGCACGGCAAGACAGGCGTTGTGTCCGCCGAAGCCGAACGAATTCGTGAGGGCGAGATCGACCGAGCGATCCATCGCGCCGCCATGAGCGTACTCGAGGTCGCAGTCGGGGTCAGCTGTGTTGAAGTTGATCGTCGGTGGGATCTGGCCCGTCCGACACACCATGATCGAAACGATCGCCACCAGCGCCCCAGCGGCCCCGAGCAAGTGACCGGTCATCGACTTCGTCGACCCGACAACAATGTCATACGCGTGCTGACCGAGTACTTCCTTGACCGCCTCGGTCTCGATCGCGTCCGCCATCGTCGATGTACCGTGTGCATTCACGTAGCCGACATCCTCGGCCGTCGCGCCAGCGTACTTCAGCGCCATCCGCATCGCGGATTGGGCGCCGTACCCGCCCGGCGGTGGTGACGTGATGTGATACGCGTCACCACTGAGACCATAGCCGACGATCTCGCCCAGAATTTCGGCACCACGTCCTTGCGCGTGCTCGAGAGACTCCAGGACCAGCGCGCCGGCCCCCTCCCCCATGACGAAACCGTCCCGATCCCCCGAGAACGGGCGACTGGCACCCGCCGGATCGTCATTGCGTGTCGACATCGCCTTCATCGACGAGAAGCCAGCAAACGTCATGGGTGTAATCGTGGCTTCCGCCCCGCCAGCGACCATCAGGTCCGCATCACCGTGGCGGATGTGCCGCATGGCATCGCCGATTGCGTGGGCCGACGACGCACACGCTGACACCGTCGCGTAGTTGGGACCCCGCAAACCCCAGCGAATCGAAATCAGTCCCGCCGAAATGTCCGGAATGAACATCGGGATGAAGAACGGGCTTACACGACTCGGACCCTTCTCGATGAGCTTCCTGTGTTGCTCCTCGAAGGTCGAAATCCCCCCGATACCACTGCCGAAGATGACCCCACACCGCTCGGGATCCCCACCCGGCGGAGGACCTTCCAATCCTGCGGAGGCCAACGCCTGGGCCGAAGCGGCCACCGCGAACTGAGAGACGCGATCGTGCCGCTTCACGTCCCTCTTTTCGAGGTAGTCCAGGGGATCGAAGTCCTTTACCTCGCACGCGATCCGACACGCGAACTCGTCCGTCGCGTCAAAGCGTGTCACTGCCCCCCCACCGCTCGAACCAGCAAGGAGATTGGACCAACTTGTCTGGACGTCGTTGCCGACCGGGGAAATGAGCCCCATGCCAGTTACAACGACGCGCTTCGGTGCTTCGCCGTTACCCATACTGTCGTACCGCTGAACTTGCCGTGTGAATCCTCGAAGGGGGCGAGCGCAGGATTACTCTCCCGCGTTCTCCTTCAGGTATTTGATGGCGTCCCCGACGGTCCGCATCTGCTCGGCATCCTCGTCCGGAATGTCGATTCCGAACTCTTCCTCGAACGCCATGACCAGCTCGACCGTGTCGAGTGAATCCGCGCCTAGATCCTCGACGAACGAGGCGTCATCCGTGACTTTCTCGGGCTCGACGCCGAGCTCGTTGATGATGATCTCACGGACGCGCGCCTCGGTGGGTTCGCTCATGTGTCCTTCCTCCCTGAAGTATTGGGGTCGTGCGACTCAGAATTAAAACGGCGGTGGGCCGCGGGACTACATAACCATCCCGCCGTCGACCGCCAGAACCTGGCCGGTAATGTAGCGCGCACGGCGGCTTACGAGAAACAGCGCAGCGTCAGCAATGTCGTCGGGCTGTCCGAGGCTTCCCAGGGGAATCCCCTGGAGGAGCGCCTCTTTCTGCTTCTCGTCGAGCGCGTCCGTCATGTCGGTCTCGATAAAGCCAGGCGCAATCGCGTTGCAGCGGACGCCGCGACTCGCGAGTTCTTTCGCCACGCTCTTCGTAAGTCCGACCAGACCGGCCTTGGATGCGGAGTAGTTGGCCTGGCCGGCGTTCCCCATCAGGCCGACGACCGACGTGATATTGAGGATGGCACCGTCCCGTCGCTTCATCATGCCACGCGTAACCGCGCGGGTGAAGTTGAATGATCCTTTGAGGTTAGACGCTATCACCTCATCGAATTCATCATCCTTCATCCGCAGCAAGATGTTGTCGCGGGTGATCCCTGCGTTGTTGACCAGAATTCCGATCCCGCCCTGTGCGCCCTCGATCGCCTTCACCGTGGAGTTGACCTGTTTCGGGTCCGCGACGTCGCAGGCATACCCTGCGTGCCCCTCTCCCGGAAGTTCGGCTGCCGCGCTGTGTGCGGCGGCTCCGTTCCGGCCAACGATGGCCACGGACGCACCAGCAGCGGCCAGGGAGGCGGCGATCGCTCTGCCGATTCCACGGGATCCGCCGGTAACGACGGCGACGGTACCGTTCATCTCGTTCTCGAGCATGTCAGCCCTCCAGGGCGTTGAAGTCGTCGGGCTCGCCGGCATACCCTGACGCCAAGCCCTTCGCGTTTCGACGATTGAGTGTCGAGAGCACCTTGCCCGGGCCGACTTCCAGGAAGCGATCCACGCCCCCAGCCACCATCGTCGTGACCGATGCACCCCAGCAAACCGGAGACGTGAGCTGCCTCACGAGGAGGTTCCGTGCGAGAGCTCCGCTTCGGACGGGCTCGGCGGTGGCGTTCGAGACGACGGGATACGTCGGATCTCGAAAATCGAGGCCTTCCAGGTAGCTGCGGAGACCCTCGGCTGCCGGCTCCATGAGTGGTGAGTGAAATGCCCCCGACACGTTCAATTCCACCACCTTCCTGGCCCCTGCGTCCTTCGCCAGGGCCATCGCTTCGGTGACACCCGCAACGTCGCCGCTCACCACGACCTGCCCGGCGGAGTTGAAGTTCGCCGGGACACACACGCCGTCCTCTACTCGTGTGCAGACGTCCTCTACCGTGTGGTCGTCCAGGCCGAGAATGGCGGCCATGGTACCGGGCCGTTTCTGCCCTGCCTCGTACATGAGTTCACCTCGTCGCCGGACCGCGCCTAGAGCATCGGCGAAGGTGATGGTGCCGGCCGCTACATGAGCACTGAACTCCCCGAGGGAGTGACCCGCCGCGTAGCTGGGTGTACCAAGACGGTCACCGAGCACGCGAAGGGCCGCGACCGAGTGGGTGAGGAGCGCCGGTTGAGCATTGATGGTAGCCGTGAGCTCCTCTGCGGGGCCGTGATGCATCAGCTCCGACAGGGCGAAGCCCAGGACCTCGTCCGCTTCCGCCAAGACTGCCGCAGCTGCGGGCTCGTGCTCGGCCAGGGCCGAGGCCATACCAACGTATTGAGACCCCTGACCGGGGAAGATCAGTGCGAGTGACATATCTTGTGGTTGCTGGCCTTAGAGGCGGAGCGTCATGGCGCCCCATGTGAGCCCGGCCCCGAATGCGACCGTGAGGACCGTCGATCCCGGACCGATCAACCCCTGTTCGATCGCCTCGTCGAAGGCCACCGGAACGGTCGCGGAGCTCATGTTCCCGTAGCTCCCTACGTTCACGAAAACCTTCTCCATCGGGATACCCGCGTACTTCGCGGTCGCTTCGATGATCCGGATGTTCGCCTGATGCGGCACCAGGAGGTCGATATCGGAGGCGGTGAGTCCTGCTTTCTGCAGGGCTACGTCACACGCTTCCGCCATGGACCGGACGGCGTTCTTGAAAATCTCACGACCCTGCATCCGGAGCAGGTGGCGGCCCTGATCGAGCACCGATTGACTGAGCGGCTCCACCGCCCCGCCTGCCGGTCGATACAGCAGTTCGGCCAAATTTCCGTCGGATTGGTGATGCGACGACAGTATTCCTCGTCCGGACCCATTCGACGGCTTGAGAACTGCGGCCCCAGCACCATCTCCGAAGAGCACCGCCGTTGTACGGTCGTCCCAGTCCAGGATGGCGCTCATCTTCTCAGTCGCCACCACGAGCGCCACTTCGCCCCGTCCTGCAGCGAGGTACCCCTCAGCCATACTGAGGGCGTACAGGTGACCCGTGCAGGCCGCCATCACATCGAAAGCGACCGCGTGATCGCAACCGAGGAGCGCCTGGGTGTCGCACGCAGTGGACGGAAGCCAGCGGTCAGGCGTTGCAGTCGACAGGATCAGGATATCGACCTCGCCTGGCTCGACCCCCGCACGCGCCATCGCGATCCGGGAGGCGGACGCCCCCATGTCCGCGGCGGACATGTCATCCGGGGCGATTCTACGCTCGCTGATTCCCGTGCGACTTCGGACCCACTCGTCGGACGTGTCGAGGCGTGTCGCGAGATCGTGGTTCGTGACGACGTTGTCAGGCAGGAACCGACCGGTTCCTGCGATCTCGACGATCGGCGACGGTGTCTTCATGTGCGTTTGTCCCTAAGAGGGAAGTCGCAGGTCTTCTTCGCTGTGGCGGACCAACTCGGCCCGGACCGCGCGGGCTGCAACGGCCAGCGCGTTATGAATCGCCTTCGGCGGCGAACCGCCATGGCAGATAATCGAGACTCCGGCGAGTCCGAGGAGTGGCGCACCCCCGTACTCTGCGTAGTCGAGTATACGAAACACGTGATCCAGGTCGACCCTGCGGTCCTCGACCGAGTCCAACTCCGTGCGCAGCAGATCGACGATATAGCCGGCGACGGACTCGTAGAACTTGAGGAGGATGTTCCCGACGAAGCCATCGCAGACGATGACATCGCACTCGCCCCTGACGATGTCACGTCCTTCGATGTTTCCGATGAAGTCGATGCCTTCCTCGGCGTTCAGCAGCTCGTAAGCCTCCACGGAAAGCTCATCGCCCTTGCCGGGCTCCTCTCCGATGTTCAGAAGCCCCACGCGAGGGTTTGCCCTGCCCATCGCGGACCTCACGTAGACACTGCCGAGGTGGGCGAACTGCACCAGGTGATGTGGCTTACACCCGATGTTGGCTCCAGCATCGAGCAGAAGACAGAGCTCGCCCGCAGTGGGCAGAAGCGCGCCTACCGGCGGGCGATCTACGCCAGGGAGCGGTCGCAACGTGAACAGGGAGGACGCCATGACGGCGCCCGTCGGGCCGGCGCTCACGAACGCGTCGGCATACCCTTCTTTGTGTAGTCGCAATCCGACGACGATCGACGACTCCTGCTTCCGTCGGACAACGGACGCAGGCGAATCCTCCGCGGTGACACGATCAGGGGCGTGGTGTACACGAATCCCGTCGGGCACCTTTTCGTGCTTCGCCAGCTCGGCACTGATCACGTCCTCGTCACCTACGAGGACGATCTCCACGTCGTCGTCGCCGTATGCCACGAGCGCTTCAATAGCCCCCGCGACCTCAGGGCCCGGCGCCAAGTCCGTACCCATCGCGTCGAGTGCTATTCGCACGGATGCCACCGCATCAGCCGCCGAGGGTTAGATCCCGCTCGGGTCGCGGCCCGGCGGTGCACATTCAGTCTTCGACGATGTCGAGGACCTGCTGTCCCTTGTAGTGGCCGCAACTCGGGCAGACCCGATGGGGGATCTTGGGATCCCCACACTTCGGGCACTCGTTAACGGTCACGCCCTCGGCCTTGAAATGGGTCCGGCGCTTGCGCTTGCGTTGCTTGGATGTGCGTTTCTTCGGTACGGCCATGATTCACTCGCTCTTCAGGTCCCGCAGTGCCCCCCACCGGGGATCGACGTCACTTTCGGTGCATCCGCACGGACCATTGTTCAGATTCGTGCCACACCGAAAGCAAAGCCCTTTGCACTCGGGATTGCAGACCACATACGGATTGATTGCGAGGACCAACTCCTCGCGAACTGCTACGCCCAACTCCAACTCCGATCCCTTCGCCTCGAAGGCGTACGCCCCACTTTCCTCGTCCGCCTCCGAACCTTCTGCGACGAACACCAACGTGAGGTCGCTTTCGAACGGGGTCTCCACAGGTTGCAAACAGCGTCGGCATTCCCGCCGAAGCGTTCCGTGGACGTTACCCCGTGCGACAACCTCCCCCGTTCCAGCGATCATCGCCCGCAGCTTCACGGATACGTCGTCGCTCCAACCGAGATCGGTGCCCTTCCAGAGTTCGTCTTCCGCGGAGATCGTGGCTTCCACGTCGACCGAACCCTCACGGTCCAACTGCCCGAGATCGACTCTGAGCATAGTCGTAAAAGCTAGTAACTGCGGCAGGATTGTCCAGCGACGATCCTACTGCAATTCAGCATGTCAGAGTCCGAGACGCTCGTGCGTCGAGAAGAAGAAACCGATCTCGAGGGCCGCGTTCTCGTCCGAGTCGGACGCATGGATCGCATTCCGCCCCTTCGACTCGGCGAACAGCTTCCGCACGGTCCCTTCTGCCGCCTCAGCCGGATCGGTCGCGCCGATCGCTTCCCTGAGCTTCGCGACGGCGTCATCCGCCTCGAGAACCATCGGAATGACCGGGCCGGACATCATGAATTCCACGAGCTCGTCATAGAACGGACGGCCCTCGTGAACGGCGTAGAAGGCGCCTGCTTGAGCAGCGTCGAGCGTTGTGAGGCGCAGCGCCTTCACCGTGAAGCCGGCACCCTCGAGGTGCGCGAGAATCTTGCCCGCTTTGCTCGCTCCGACCGCGTCGGGCTTGATGATTGCCAGGGTCTGGCTCATGCGTCGTGTCCCTCGTCTTTATGGTCAGCCGTTTCCCCATGAATCGCATGGAGGATGGCATCTCTGGTAATGAGTCCTATGAGCTCACCGTCCCGAACCACGGGCAGTTGCTCGATCTTCTTGTTCGCCATCATTCGTGCTGCGTCAACGAGCGGCTGCGTCTCCGAGACGCACAGCACCGCGCGCGTCATGACATCGCGTGCTCGGCGCGTGCCCTGACGTGACTCCTCGGCAGCACCTTCCCGCAGAACCTCACGGAGTGCGTCACTCGTCGTGATGATGCCCAGCACCTCGTATTGCTCTCCTACGACCGGAATCGCCCTGGCACCGCGTCGGACCATGAGGTCCACAACCTCCGAGACAGGAGTATCGGGGTAGACCCGATACTTCACTGCCTCGAGGGCGTGTTCGACCAGGAGAAGCTGGCTCACTTCGGATACGCGTCGGCCGTCAGGCCAGCGCGTCCTGGATGAGGCCCACGATGTCCGCCGGGCGCTTCGCTACCGCGATCCCGTTGTCTTCGAACGCCTTCATCTTCTCTTCCGCAGTTCCGGCCGAGCCGCTGATGATCGCACCGGCGTGGCCCATGCGGCGTCCCGGAGGCGCCGTCTGACCTGCAATGAATCCGACGACCGGCTTGGAGAGGTTAGCGGTCACATACTCCGCAGCCTCCTGCTCGTCCGTGCCGCCGATCTCGCCGATCATTACGATCGCCTGGGTGTCGGGATCGGCCTCGAACGCCTCGAGACAGTCGATGAAGTTGGTGCCGATCAGCGGATCGCCGCCGATACCGACACATGTGGTCTGCCCCAGTCCGACACTCGTGAGCTGGAAGACCGCCTCGTACGTCAGCGTTCCCGACCGGGAGACCACGCCGATCGGCCCCTCCGTCACGATCTGCGCCGGCAGGATGCCGACCTTGGACTTCCCGGGCGAAAGGAGCCCCGGGCAGTTCGGCCCCAGGATCCGCACGCCCTTGTCCCGTGCAAACGCATGAGCGCGTGCCATGTCGAGCACCGGGACGCCTTCCGTGATCGCGACCACCAGATCGACGCCAGAATCGGCGGCCTCGAGAATCGCGTTCGCGGCGAACGCCGGCGGCACATAGATGACCGAGGTATTCGCGCC
>JBDGVS010000609.1:0-1289 GCA_039585535.1 Gemmatimonadota bacterium
AAGCATGTCACTTCCCCCGTGTGGCATGCTGGTCCGGCTGGGCGCACGATCGCCAGCACAGTATCCGCATCGCAGTCCGTGTGCAGCGAGACGACGCTCAGCGTATTCCCACTTGTTTCGCCTTTCCGCCACAGCTCTCCGCGCGACCGGGACCAGAAGTGCATCACGCCGGTCGTGAGACTCAAAGCGAGAGCCTCGGGATTCGCGAAGGCGAGCATGAGTACGGCACCGCTCTCCGCGTCCTGGGCGACGACTGGAACGAGCCCGCCGAGCTTGTCGAAGTCCAGCGTGTCGATCTGAGCGACGGTCGTGAGAATCCGGTTGGTCATACGTCCTCCTGGTCGGGTGCCGGCCGTACGTCGATACCCCAGCCGGTCAGGTCGCTCTTGAGCGCGCCCACGGTGGTGAGCCCATCGTGCAAAATCCCGGCGACGAGAGCCGCAGAAGCGTGTCCTTCGGTGAACGCATCTCGCAGGTGGCCGGATTCTCCTGCGCCTCCCGAAGCGATCACGGGGACCGATACCGCATCGGACACGGCTCGCGTGAGGTCCAGGCGATACCCGCAGCGGGCCCCGTCCTGATCGATCGAGGTGAGAAGGATTTCACCCGCGCCGCGATCGACGCACTCCTTCGCCCACGATACGGCGTCGAGTCCCGTCGGGGTGGATCCCCCGTGTGTGTAACAACGCCATCCGCCGTCTTCCGCAGCTGCGTCGATGCTGGCCACGATGCACTGACTCCCGAAGCGCTCCGCCCCGATGGAGAGCAGCTCCGGGTCGCGCACCGCAGCACTGTTCACACTGATCTTGTCGGCACCCGCCCGAAGGAGGGGCCCGATGTCGTCGGCCGTGCGCACCCCGCCACCTACGGTGAGTGGAATGAAGAGGCACTCGGCTGTGTTCCGCACGACGTCGAGAAGTGTTCCGCGGTCTTCCTTCGAGGCCGAGACGTCGAGGTACACGATCTCGTCCGCACCTTCTGCTTCGTACCGGCGGGCCAGTTCGACCGGGTCGCCGACGTCGCGGAGGTTCTGGAACTGCGTCCCCTTCACGACGCGGCCGTCCTTCACGTCGAGACAAACGATCACGCGTGGGCGAAGCATCAGTCGGATCGCTCGCTCTGAACGGCGCCCTTCGTGCTGAAGACCTCGTCACGCGGGGCGAGCGCCTGCTTGAGCGCCATCCCGGTGGCCTTGATCGCGGCCTCGACCACGTGGTGACGGTCGCTTCCGCGGATCACCCGCACGTGCAGCGTCGCGTCGAGATTGTTCGCGAAAGAGTGGAGAAAGT
>JBDGVS010000610.1:0-9890 GCA_039585535.1 Gemmatimonadota bacterium
AAAAAACGGGCGTCCCCCCACGTCGATCGCCGCCTCCACAAGCGCCTCGTCCATGGGCATCAGGCACGAACCGAAGCGCGCGATCCCGCCCCCGGCCTCTTCCTTCAGTGCCTGGCCGAGCACGATCGCGACGTCCTCGACGAGATGGTGTCGCAGGTCTCCTTCTGCCTCGATGTCGATATCGAGCGAGGAGTACCGGGCCAAAGTCTCGACCATGTGGGCGAGGAAGCGGTCGGAGATCTGGACGTTCGCGATGCCCGTACCTGGCCTGATGTTCGCGACGATCGTGGTCTCTTTGGTCTCTCTGTGCAGCTTGCTCATCCGTCGGTATCCGTGTTCGAGTCCGGTGAATCGCCGCCCCATCGTTGGGCGACGTCGCGTGTGTTCAGCGCATTCGTGTAGATCGCCATGCCGAGGACGACACCGGCGGCACCCGCATCCTCGAGGAACGCCAGTTCGTCCATCGTCGTGATACCGCCCGAAATGCAAACAGGATGCGGGCTGGCCTCGATCACTCGCGCACACCCGTTCCGATCGATGCCCGCGAGGCGCCCCTCGCGCCCGACGTCCGTCGACAGGATGCCTGCCAGCGGCAAGTCGGCGAGAGTCGGAAGGTACGCCTCGATATTCAGGGCTGTCGCCTCAGTCCAACCTTTTCGGAGGATCGTGCCGTCGCGCGTGTCGAGTGCGAGCATGACCCGCTGCGGCCACCGTCCGGCCACGTGTGCGAGCCATTCCGGATCGTCGAGTGCCTTCGTGCCGATGACGACCCTGTTCACGCCGGCTTCGAGCAGCGTGTCGGCCCGAGCATCCGTCCGGACGCCTCCCCCGACCTGGATATCCGTATCCCCGGCCTGGACGATCATCCCGATCGTGCCGGAGTTGTCACCTGATCCCAGTGCGGCGTCGAGATCGACCACATGGACCGATGAGAAGCCCTCGGAGCGCCAGCGGGCTGCTACGGCGACGGGGTCGGGCAGAGACACGCGTTCGTCCTCCGGGCGGCCGCCTACGAGCTGAACGCAGCGTCCACCCTTCAGGTCGACGGCAGGAATCGCGATCACGACGCCACCTCCGGCTCCGAGTTCGTCTCGAGGATTCCCTCGGCTGCGCGGACGAAGTTCGTAATGATGCGACGACCGTCGCCCGAACTCTTCTCCGGGTGGAACTGGGTTCCCCACGTGTTGGCGACGCGGACCCCGGCTGCGAACTCCCGCCCGGCGTAGGTGGACTCCGCGATGACGCACGACTCGTCCGCCGGTTCGCAGACGTAGGAGTTGGCGTAGTACGCAACGACGTCGGTCAGTCCCTCGAAAAGCGGGTCGGACCGGATCTCGACATCGTTCCACCCCATGTGCGGCACAACCGGCGCGTCCAGGAGTCGAACACGGCCCGGAATCAGACCGATACCGGAGCCCTCCGCCTCATCGGAGTCTTCGAAGAAGAGCTGCATTCCCAGGCAGATGCCCAGACATGGAAGACCTGCGGCGAGGGCCGCACGTAGCGGTTCGCGATCGTCGGGTAGTGCCCGAGCCGCCTGTCCGAACGCGCCCACTCCGGGAAGAATCAGAGCGTCCAGCGTGAGCGCCCGCGACCAGTCGTTCGTGATCTCCACGCCTGCACCCGCCGCCTCGAGCGCTTTGCCCAGAGAGTGCAGATTGCCCGCACCGTAGTCGAAGAGTGCGACCCTCATGTCGTACCTCCGAAGGTCGTGTCGAGCGCTGTCAGGAAGTGCTCCATCATTGGCCAGGGGCCGACGGTCACGCGGAGGCCCTCGCCCATGCCGGGGATCTGCGAGAACGGTCGGACTCCGATGCCGGCGGAGCTGAGCGCCAGTGCGTCCGGGCGAGCTGAGCCGGTGGGCGCCGGGATGAGCAGGAAGTTGGCACGCGAGGGCAGGGGGGTGCGGCCTCGTGCCTCGAGTTCAGCAATGAGTCGCTCGCGATTCGTGAGCGTTTCGGAGATGACTTGCTCCATCCACCCATCTTCGTCACGCACCGCGACGGCCGCAGCCTCGGCGGCGAGGCGTGACACCTTGTACGGTCCGCGCGACTTCTCGATCTCGAGTGCTACGTCGGGTGCACCGACGGCGTACCCGCAACGAAGTCCGGCCAGGCCGTACGCCTTCGACGCGGTCCGCGCGATCAGAAGCTTCGGAATCCCCGGCGCTTCGGGAAGGAGCGTCTCGCCCGCGAAGTCGGCGTACGCCTCATCGACCAGGACCAGGGGGCCGTCATCGCCACGGGCCGACAGGAGCGCGTCGATCCAGGATCGAGCAGTAAAGCTTCCCGTCGGGTTGTTCGGTCTGCACACGTAGACGAGGGAAGGGTCGCCCTCGAGGAGTCGGGTCGGGTCGGCTTCGGCTTCCGGCCACGTGACGGAGTGAGCCACCAGGCCGTTCATGCGAGCGAAGGGCTCGACCATGGAGAAGGTCGGAGCGGCGTACGTCATGCTCGCCCCGGGCGCGTAGGACGCTCGGAAGGCCGAGTCGAGGACGTCGTCCGACCCCGCACCCGTCGTGACACAGTCGGGATCTACGTCGAAGCGCTCGGACACCGCCATGCGCAGCGCGTCGGCGTAGAGGTCCGGATATCGGGCGAGGTCGTCGACGTCGGCCGCGCGGATACGCGCGAGCGCCGCCGGATGGGTGCCCCAGAGGTTCGTGTTGTCACTGAGGTCCAGGTGGACGGGCGCCCGCTCGGGGTCGTACCGGTGCAGGGCCTCGTAATCGGGACGGGGGAACGGACTCATTCGGCACGTCCCCTCGACTTCGCCGAAGCCCGGGCGCGGGCGGCTTCGGCGTGTGCCGGCAGACCTTCGGCTTCGGCCAGCAGAGCCACGTCGTTCGCCATCGACGCCGCACCGACCTCGTCGATCTCCTGGATCGTGAAGGAGCGCAGGTAGTGGTGCACCGCGAGTCCCGAGAAGGAGCGCGCGCGCCCCGCCGTGGGGAGGACGTGGTTGGCTCCGGTCATGTAGTCGCCGAAGGCAACGGAGGCGGAAGGTCCGACGAAGGTCGTGCCCGCGTTGCGCAGGCTGCGCGCATGGGTCGCCGCGTCAGCCATCATGATCGAGAGATGCTCGGCGGCAAAGCGGTCTGTGAAGTCCAGCGCTTCGTCGATCGAGTCCGCGAGGAGAATCGCTCCCGCATCGGAGAAAGCCCGGCGCGCGATTTCGGCGCGAGGAGCTGTCTCTAGCAGCGCTGCCAGCGCCGCCGTCGTCTCGGCAGCCACCCGGGGGGACGTCGTGACCACGACGCACGCAGCGTCTGGATCGTGCTCGGCCTGAGCCAGCATCTCGTGGGCGACGAGCCATGGGTCAGCCGTGTCGTCGGTCAGGACCAGGACTTCCGACGGGCCGGCGGGCGAGTCGATCACCAGAGAGCCAGCGACCTGACGCTTCGCCTCCGTGACCCAGCGGTTCCCTGGTCCGACGATCGCATCGACGGCCGGGACGCTCTCGGTCCCGAAGGCCATCGCCGCCACCGCTCCTGCTCCGCCGACCGCGAAGACCCGGTCGGCCCCCGCGATCGCACACGCCGCCAGCACCTCGGCCGGAGGGGCTCCGCCCGGTCCCGGAGGCGAGCACACGACGACCTCTTCGACTCCCGCCGCACGCGCCGGCACCACGCCCATGAGTACGGAGCTCGGGTACGCAGCGGTGCCGCCGGGTGCGTACACGCCGACGCGCTCGAGGGCGACCCACGTCCGGGTTATGCGGACGCCAGCTTCGACCTCGACCGTAACGTCCGCGGGCATCTGCGCTTCGTGGAATCGCCGGATGTTCGATGCGGCTCGCTCCAACGCGGCTCGGAGACGTGCATCGAGGCCCGCCAGCGCCTCGTCGCAAGCAGCCCTTGAGACCTCCACTGCGTCCAGCGTCGCTCCGTCGAATCGGGAAGCCATCTCTATCAGGGCGGCGTCGCCACGGACTCGCACGTCGGTCATGAGGGCAGCCACCGCGTCTCCGACCCCGGGGTCGTCCATCGGCTGACGCTCCAGGAGCGCTGCCACTGCCTCGGCGGTGAGGTCGCTGATCCGGCCGGTGGCGCGAAGTTCGAGCGGAGTCTCCCCAGCGGTCGAGCTCGTCACGGCATCAGCCTCTCGATCCGGGTGACCAGAATCCCCTCGGCGCCGAGCGCCTTCAGGCGGGCGATCGTCTGGTAGACGCGGTTCGCGTCGACCACGGCATGAGCGGCGACCCACTCCCCCTCGTCCAGAACCTCCACGATGGTCGGACCGGAGAGCCCAGGAATGACCTCCCGGACCTCGTCGAGACGCGCGCGGGGGACGTTTGCCATCAGGTAGCGCTTCTCTTCCGCTCGGAGCACGGACTCCAATGCAGCGGACAGGTCGTCGATCGCCTGGCGGGTCGCCTCGTCTTCGAGCGCGGACCCGCTGGCGACGAGCCTTGCCGTCGAGATCATGATCGTGTCGATCTCTCGGAGTCCGTTGACCCGGAGCGTCGAGCCGGTCGAGACCAGATCGACGATGACGTCGGCCACACCGAGGTGCGGAGCGATTTCGGCGGCGCCGCTCACCGGTGCGATCACGATCTCCGTGCCCAGTGACTCGAAGTAGGTACGGGCGATCCGGGGGAACGAGGTCGCCACTCGAGTTCCGGCGGGGAGCTTGACTGCCGATCGGACCCCGGACTCATCGCGCACGGCCACGCTCAGCCGGCAACGGCCGAAGCCCAGATCGAGCACTTCTTCGATATCGGTGTGGCCGCTCTCGGCCACGAGATCGGCGCCGGTAACACCGATCGCGGCTGCCCCGTCCGACAGATACTCGGGGATGTCCGACGCCCGCACGAAGATGGCCTGGAAGTCGTCGCCCAGAGAGGCTACGAGGGCCCGGTCGGCCCGGAACTGTGCCTTGAGGCCGGCTTTTTCGAAGAGCTTGAGTGCTCGCTCCGAAAGCCTGCCCTTGTTGGGGAGCGCGATCCGTATCGGGCGGCGTTCGCTGGTCTGGGTCGGTGTTTCGATGTCGTTCATGGTCGGATTCGGTCGTGTGAGGCGGGACTCGTACCCGACAGGGCAAAAAAAATCGCGCCCCGTCGGAAGACGGGCCGCGAAGAGAGCTTGGTCGGATCCGCGTTCTACACGCGCACCAGCCTCTCGCCACCCGTAGGGGTCGCGTGATGGTGATGCTCGCGGGCGTGAATCGTCGTGTTCATTGGAGGAAAAACCTCGACGTCCGTTCAGTGGTGGTCAAGGGGGTTATATCATCCCTGCATGAACGACCCCATCCGCATCCGCGGCGCCCGCCAGCACAACCTCAAGGGCATCGACCTCGATCTGCCACGGCGGAGCCTCACCGTGATCACGGGGCCGTCCGGATCGGGGAAGAGCTCGCTGGCGCTCGACACTCTCTTCGCCGAGGGACAACGCCGGTACGTGGAATCACTGTCGACGTACGCGAAGCAGTTCCTGGAGCGGATGGAGAAGCCGGATGTGGACTCCGTAGAGGGGATCTCGCCGGCCGTCGCCATCGAGCAGAAGAACCCGACCAAGTCGAGTCGCTCGACCGTGGGGACGGCGACCGAGGTGTACGACTACACGCGGCTGCTCTGGTCGAGAGTGGGCCGCACATACTGCCCGGAATGCGATCGACACGTTCAGCCGGACACGGTGAGTGCGGCCGTAGACCGTGTTCAGGAGCTGCCGGCCGGCACGCGCATTCAGGTCACCTTCCCGCTCCCCCGCAGCGCTGAGATCACCCACGAGCTCGTCGTCTCAAATCTGCGGACGCTCGGCTTCGTGCGACTCCTCGTGGACGGCGATGCGGTGGACCTGTCGGTCCCCGAGGCGGAGCACGCGGAGGGGCTGGGACGAGACGTGACTGCGGCGGATGAACTCCTCGTCGTGGTGGATCGAATTCGAGTAGACCCCGAGGACACGGAGCGCCTGGCCGATTCGCTGGCGACGTGCTTTGTCGAAGGCGACGGCGAGGCGGTCATCGTTGTCGCGGATCCGCCCGCGGACGGTCCGCCGCGGTTGCTCTTCACCGAGCACTTTCGCTGCCCGGATCACCCGGAGGTCACCTTCCTCGATCCGACCCCGCAGCTCTTTTCGTTCAACAACCCGTACGGCACGTGTTCACTGTGCACCGGCTTCGGGGCGACCCTCGACTACGACAAAGAGCTCATCGTTCCCAACGAGGCCCGTTCGCTCTCCGAGGGCACGGTCGATCCCTGGTCCAAGCCGAGGTACAAGAAGGAGCGGGAGAAGCTCAGCGCTTTTGCCAAGGACCGAGGGGTCTCGACGCGAATGGCGTGGGCGAAGCTCCCCGAAGACTTCCGGGACGCAGTGATGCACGGAACGAAGGGCTTCAAGGGCATCATCCCCTTCCTCGTGTCGAAGGAGAAGAAGCGGTACAAGCAGTACATCCGGGTCTTCCTCCGGCAGTATCAGAGCCCGAAGACGTGTCGGGATTGCGGGGGCGCGAGGATCCGCCCGGAAGCGCTGTACGTGAAGATCGGGGGGCGTGCCATTTCCGAGATTGCGGACCTCCCGCTCGAGGAGTTGCGGCCGTGGCTCGACGGCCTCGAACTCAGCGAGATGGAGGCGCACATCGCCGCGACGATCCTCCGCGAACTCCGCGCGCGGGTCGGCTTCCTGGATGACGTGGGACTCGGCTACCTGTCTCTGAGTCGACAGATGCGCACGCTCTCGGGCGGTGAGGCCCAGCGCATCAACCTGGCCAATTCGCTGGGCTCAGCGCTGGTCGACACGCTGTATGTTCTCGACGAGCCGACCGTCGGCCTCCATCCGAGGGACACCGGCGCTCTCCTCGACCTCCTCGAGCGGCTACGAGCCGCGGGCAACACGGTCGTCGTGGTAGAACACGACGCCCAGGCGATCCGAAGCGCCGATCACATCGTCGAGCTCGGGCCGGCATCGGGAGAGCAGGGCGGGGAGATCGTCTTCGAGGGCTCACCCGAAGCGCTCGAGGAGCAGGATACGGTCACCGGGCGGTACCTGTCCGGTCGGTCGCCGATCGAGCCTCCCGTGCACGCTCGTTCCCTTGACGGCCCGAGTCTCGTGCTCAAGGGGGCGCGACTGCACAACCTGAGTGGCGTCGATATCGAGATCCCGCTGGGAGCAACGACGGTCGTCACGGGTGTGTCGGGGTCCGGGAAATCCACGCTCGTTCACGACGTGCTCTACCGCGCCGCAGAGCGTGAGCTCGGGTCTGGCGAGACGAGCGCCAAGGAGCACCTCGGTGAGGTGGTCGGCGAATACGACGCCCTGGAGGGGCTTACCCACCTCGATGAGGTCGTGATGGTCGACCAGTCGCCGATCGGACGCACGCCGCGCTCCAATCCGGTGACGTACATCAAGGCGTGGGACCACGTGCGGAAGCTCTTCGCGGCCACCCCACTCGCTCATGAGCGGGGCTATACCCCTGGGCATTTCTCGTTCAACGTCGAGGGCGGACGGTGTGAGGAGTGCAAAGGCGCTGGGGCCATCGAGATCGAGATGGTCTTCATGGCCGACGTCTTCGTGCCCTGCGACGCCTGCGGCGGGCAGCGCTACAAGCGCGAGGTGCTCGACGTGAAAGTGCGGGGCAAGACGATCGCCGAAGTCCTCGACCTCACCATCGACGAGGCGATCCGCTTCTTCATTCGTGAGCGTCGACTCGGAAAGACGCTTTGGCAGTTGCAGCAGGTCGGGCTGGGTTATCTGCGTCTCGGACAGCCGGCGACGACACTCTCCGGCGGCGAGTCGCAGCGCCTCAAGATCGCTCGCGAGCTTTCGCGGGTGTCCGGGAAGAAGGGACGGAAGCTCTACATCCTCGACGAGCCCACCACCGGACTCGCAGGCGAGGACGTGCGCAAGCTCGTCGAGGTGCTCGGGCGGCTCGTCGATGCCGGCAACACCGTCATCGTGATCGAACACAATCTCGACATGATTCGCGTTGCGGACTGGGTCATCGACCTGGGGCCGGGCGCGGGGTCGCGGGGTGGACAGATCGTCGGCATGGGCCGTCCCGAGACGATCGCCGGGATCCCGGAAAGCTTCACCGGCCGATACCTGGCGGCGGCCCTTCGGGAAGCGGCCGTGCGGGCGTAGTGGGGCACACACCGGCTGTCTCCGTGCTGCTCCCTGTGAGGGACGGGGGAGAGTATCTCGACGAGGCCCTCGCGTCCCTGACGGGGCAGACGTTCGAAGACTTCGAAGTCGTGGCCGTGGATGACGGCTCGGTCGACGATACGCTCGAGCGCCTTCAGGCGTGGGCGAGCCGCGACCCCCGTGTGGTCGTTTTGCACCGTGAGCCCGCTGGCATCGTCGCCGCCCTGGAATACGCGCGTGGACGGGCCCGCGGGCGCTACCTGGCCCGCATGGATGCGGATGACGTGGCCGAGCCCGAACGGCTCGGTCGTCAGTTCGATCTGATGGAGAGCGACCCGGAGTTGGCTGCGTGTGGCACCGGAGTCGTGTACTTCCCGAGGGATGGTCTTCGGGATGGCACACTCCGCTATGAAGCCTGGTTGAACGGAGCGGTCACGCCCGACCAGATCGAGCGCGCGATCTTCGTGGAGTGTCCGCTCGCGCACCCGACGTTCTTCCTGCGGGCGGAGACGCTCACGGAGATCGGCGGATACCGGGATCTCGGCTGGCCGGAGGACTACGACCTCATGCTACGGCTCTGGAGGGCCGGACATCGCCTCGGGAAGGTCTCGGATGTGCTCCACCGTTGGCGAGATCGCCCCGAGCGGCTGTCCAGGACCCATCCCGCGTACACGCCCGCGGCCTTCCTCTCGTGCAAGGTCCACCACCTGCGGGCGAGCCTGCTCCCGCCCCACCGCGCCGCTGTAATCTGGGGCGCGGGACCGGTCGGGAAGGCGTGGGCACGCGCTCTTCAGGCGGCCGGATCGACCGTTGAGGCGTTCGTCGAGCTCGATCCGAGGAAGATCGGCCAGAACATCCACGGCGCCCTCGTTCTGGACACGGACGCGGCTCTCGAGCGGCGTGGATCACTTCATCTCGCCGCTGTCGGTCAGCCAGGTGCGAGGGAGCGGATCGTCGACCTTCTGGAGGGGGCGGGACACCGTCCGACGGAGGACTTCGTCGCCGTAGCCTGACGCTGGCCGAAAAGCCTTGCAGCAAAAGGGGTTCCGCCGCTTGGATAAGGGTCGAGTGCAGGTTATTTTCCACGGTCGGAAAAAGCCTCTCCGAGGCGCTTGGATCGGCTCCTCGGAAACCCCTGCCGGAGTGTCGAGATCCGCCCCCCGATCTTCTACGAGATGGGGGACGTGTGATCCGCTTCCAGCCACGACAGGAAGTGTGCGCGTATGAGTGACGAGCTCGAGCTCGGAGGTGACGAAGGAGGCGGCCAGACAGTCCTGGGACGCCTGATCGAAGACGAGATGCGGGAGTCGTTCATCGACTACTCGATGAGCGTCATCGTCCAGCGAGCGTTGCCGGATGTCCGCGACGGCCTCAAACCCGTCCACCGCCGTATCCTGTACGCGATGAGCGAAGCCGGGCTCAGCCCGGGGCGCGCGTACAGGAAGAGTGCGACCGTCGTCGGTGACGTGCTCGGTAAGTACCACCCGCACGGCGATTCGGCGGTCTACGACTCGATGGTGCGCATGGTGCAGGACTTCTCTCTGCGCTATCCGCTCGTCGACGGGCAGGGCAACTTCGGTTCGGTCGACGGCGATTCCGCCGCGGCGTATCGGTACACCGAAGCCCGTCTGAAGGCGATCTCGACCGAACTCCTGGCTGACATCGACAAGGAGACGGTGCGCTACGCCGACAACTTCGATGGTAGTCGACAGGAGCCGACGGTACTTCCGGCGCGTGTCCCGAACCTCCTGATCAACGGCTCGTCGGGTATCGCGGTCGGTATGGCCACGAACATCCCGCCGCACAATCTGCG
>JBDGVS010000611.1:0-2768 GCA_039585535.1 Gemmatimonadota bacterium
AAAAAATCGTACCTATCGCGGTCGCGACATCATGGCCTGGTTCGATGCGATGGGCCTCCTCGACGAACGTGCAGAGAACGTTCGCGACCTGCTGGCGTCACGGAGTCAGCCGTCACTTCAGCTCGTCGGCACACCCAACCGATCTACGCTCGACCTGGCCGTAGCTCAGAGGAGCGGAGTCCGCCTCGTGGGGCGATCCCGGCTCGCCACTGACACGGTCGTGCACTTCGACGACAACCTCGTCGAGGACGTCGCCGCGGCAGACGTGAAGATGATTCGACTCCTGGCGCGCATCGACGACTACATCGAGCGGTGCGGCCGTTCGGGCGAAGTCCCGGGAGAGCCGCACCCACGGCTGACCGAGGTATCGGAAGGGCCCTCATCACTCGATCTGGCCCGCGAGGGCATCCGGACCGTTCTGTGGGCCACCGGCTTCCGGCGAAGCTACCCGTGGCTTCACCTGCCCGTGCTCGACGACCGCGGCGAGATCCAGCACGACCGGGGCGTCACCCCGCACGCGGGGCTCTACGTGGTGGGTCTCCGCTTCCTCCGACGACGCAACTCGAGCTTCCTCGACGGCCAACGAAACGATGCTGAAGAGATCGCCGAGCACATCCTCTCACGCCGCCCGCACGCGGCCGTAGCCTGAAGGAGCACCTCATGCCGCTTTACGAACCCGACTCGCGATACGACGCCGTCATCGCCGGTGCTCGCGTCGCGGGCGCCGCGACTGCACTTCTTCTGGCCCGCGCCGGTCTGCGCGTGCTCGTCGTCGACCCGGTGGAACGCGGCCGAGACACACTGTCGACCCATGCGCTCATGCGCGGTGGCGTCATGCAACTCTCCCGGTGGGGACTGCTCGACGCCGTCCGGGACGCCGACACGCCGCGAATCACGCGCACGACCTTCCACTACGAAGACGAGTCGATCGCGATCCCGATCGAACCGCACGGTGACGTCGACGGTCTGTACGCACCACGACGCACCGTGCTCGACACCGTCCTGATCGACGCCGCAGGCGTGGTCGTGCAGAACGTTCACGGATCTCAACGTGAAGTCCGGGCCGATGTCGTGATCGGAGCAGATGGAGTGAACTCGAAAGTCGCGCGCATACTGGGAGCCTCGCCTACACATCGAGTTCCCCACTCTACGGCGTCCATCTACGGGTACTGGAAGGATATCGACCTCGATGGATATCACTGGTACTTCGGTCAGGGGGCGGCGGCTGGCGTGATTCCCACCAACCACGGGGAGAGCTGCGTCTTCGTGAGCCTGCCGCCGAGTCGGCTCCTGGCCGATCGAGATCGCGGGCTCGAAACGGTGCTCCTCGACGTGGCACGGTCCATTTCGCCGGACTTCTTCCTTCGGCTCATGGCGAGCGGAGCGACACCGAAGCTCCGGGGTTTCGCCGGGTCCCCGAGCCTGCTCCGGGAGGCAGCCGGAGCTGGATGGGCTCTCGTCGGAGACGCGGGCTACTTCAAAGATCCACTCACGGCCCACGGCATCACCGACGCGCTCATCGCCGCGGAGCTTCTGGCGCGTGCGATCGTAGACGGGTGCGGCGGAAGCCGAACGCTGGACGACGCGCTGATCGACTATCAAACACAGCGCGACAGTCTCGCCCGGGGCCTCCTCGACGTAACGAGCCGCATCGCCTCACTCGAATGGACCATCGGTGAAGTGAAGTCGTTTCACCGCACTCTGAGTCGCGAGATGAAGGGAGAGGTCGAGGCGATTCGAAGCTGGGATTCGACGCCAGCGGCAACCCGAGGTGCACACCGCCCGGCAGCCTGAGCGACCGGCCTCGGGCGTCGTTGCAACCGGAACCCATAAAGGTCGGTCCTACGTAGGAGGCCACTGAAGCTGCACGCCACGAGATCGGGAAGAGGACGGGGACGATGAGGGTACTCAGGCACGCATTCCGCACATTGGCGAAAACGCCGTTCGTGACGATGGTCGCCATCCTTTCGCTCGCGCTCGGGATCGGCGCGAACACAGCGATTTTCTCACTCTTCGACCAGATGTTGCTTCGTGCGCTCCCGGTCGAGCAGCCCGAGGAGCTGGTGAACCTCTCGGCGCCCGGACCGAATCCCGGCTCGCAATCGTGCAACCAGTCAGGGTCGTGTCAGGACCTCTGGTCGTACCCGATGTTCCGCGACATGGAGCGTGAGCAGGTCTCGTTTACGGGGATCGCCGCACACCGCCTCTTCGGGGCCAATCTCGCGCTGGCGGGATCCTCTCCGACCAGTGGTGGTGGGCTCCTGGTCTCCGGACAGTACTTCTCCGTTCTGGGAATCCAGTCGGCCCTCGGCCGACTCCTGGGACCCTCCGACGACCAGACGATCGGCGAGCACCCGGTGGGCGTACTCAGCTACCGGTACTGGGAAAACAATCTCGGATCAGACCGCTCGGTCCTGAACAAGACACTCACCGTGAACGGATATCCGCTCACCGTAGTGGGTGTCGGGCCTCGCGGCTTCGAAGGCACGACCCTCGGCGCTCCGGTCGACGTCTTCGTACCGCTCGTGATGCGCACGGAGATGAACCCGTGGTGGGACGCATTCGACAACCGCCGCAACTATCACTTCTACCTCTTCGCTCGTCTTGAGGCCGAGACCACCGCGGAGCAAGCACAGTCTGAGATCAACGCGATCTACGCTCCGATCATCGAGGAGGTGGAGGTGCCCCTCCAGCAGTCGATGACAGAAGCGACCATGCCGCGATTCCGCGACAAACGGGTCGTGGTGGAGCCCAGTCCGCAGGGCCAG
>JBDGVS010000612.1:0-7208 GCA_039585535.1 Gemmatimonadota bacterium
GTCGAGCGCGTGGAGCATGCACTCGACCTCATCCGGGACATGCGAATCCCGGAGCTCGAACAGTACATGATGCGACAGGCGGTAGAACTCCGACCGCACGAGCTCGTCGAAGGGCTCATGGTCCCGCTTCTCCAGGAAATCGGCCGTTCGTGGCAGAGTGGGCGTCTCGCACCAAGCTCGGAGCACCTCGCTTCGGTATCGATCCGCCGCTTCCTCGAATGGATGGCCTCCACAACCTCAGGCGACGCTTCGGCTCCGCTGGTCGTGACCGGGACGCCTTCCGGGCAGCGTCATGAGTTCGGCGCGCTACTGGCTGGGGTCATCGCCGCGTACGAGGGTTGGCGCATCCGCTTCCTCGGACCAGAGCTTCCTCCGGGAGAGATCGCGAAAGCGGCGCAGCAACTCGGCGCCAACATGGTCGCCCTGTCTGCCGTGCATCCCCGCCTCGATCCAGCGGGTGTCCAGGATGTGGTCGAACTCCGCCGCCTCCTCCCGACGACAGTCCGACTGGTGATTGGCGGCGGAGGGGCAGAAGCGCACCGCGATCTGTGGCGGGAGTCCGGTATTCAGAGCTTTACGACTCTGGCCGAGTTCCGATCCAGCCTGAGGATCGCGAACGACGCCCACTAGCGCGCTAGCTGCCTTTCGCCTCCGCCTTGAAGCGATCGAAACGCGGCTGGAGTTTGATCGGCAGGCGCCGCACGTGCGCCTCGAGAAGACGCCGTGGCGTCAGCTCCTGATCGATGATCTGAGCGATATCCTCTTCGCGGCGCCACATGAACTCGATCGCTCGAACTTCGAGATCCAGCATCCTCTTCTCGACGGTCTCGTTCAGCGCGATCTCGAGACCGATCGTCCCCGTGGCTCCCATCTTCCACAGAGACTGACGGCTGTCCGTCGCAGCAAGGGCGAATTCTCCGGCTGAGCCGGCTTGCTCGATGGCTTTGGCGGCATCCGTGATCCGACGCTCGCTCGCTCCACCGATGTTCTGATACGCGAGGAGTCTTCGAAGAACGTTCTCTGCGACATCGCCCTGAAGCTCGTACACCTTCTCCGGCGTCCATGGGTCACAGCGCTGGCACGGAATGCCGACGCCGAGTTGGCCATCCGCACCACGGACGGGATAGACCCACCATCCGAGATCGTATCGAAGGGCACGCAGCGTGCTCTTGCAGAAGGGGCAAGTCTCCCTGCCGTGCCAGGCGGCCCAACCGAAGCGACGCCACCGAAGCACATCCGCCACCGGGGTGTCTTCCCAGTCGATCGGTACGTCCCCGTCGGTGACACCGATCATGTCCCCGACGTACTGCATCGCGCCAAAGGTGTACGCGGTGACTTTGGAGCGCCGGCTCTCATAGGAGCTCTTCCGGCGCCGTAACTCCCGCCCGTATCGCCACCAGGCCTGTTCGATGAGGCCGGCCTCACCAACCCGAATGAGGGTCAATGAACCCGCACGGAGCAACGATACGTTGGCCGTGTGCCCCATCGGCCGCGCGTGATCGCGCGTGATCTTCTCCAGCTCGTAGAGCGCCGCCTGCCGCTCCTCGATGGGGGCCAGATTCCAGCGATGACATCCTTCGCAGACCGCCCACAGTCGACCCTCGACAGGGTCGAACGCGATCTTACGCCCACGCGGCATATACGCGAGCTGCCCGTTTTCCGGGAAGGGTTTGTGACAAAACAAACAACGGGTGAACATCCCGCTTCGTTCGGCCGCAAGCATCGTCGTCGTCATCACTCCACTCCTCACACCACCGGGCCCATGTGCTGGCCGCACGTCACCGGCGCTCCCTGTCCTAGCTTATCTAGACCCGACCACGGCCGACAAGTTTCGCAACATGTCAGCTACCCTCGGGAGCAGCCGCGATACAGTCGATTTCGACCAGCGCCCCGAGTGCGAGCCCACTTGCCGCCAGTGCCGCCCGCGCCGGTGGATCGTTGGGGAAATACTCGAGATAAACCGCATTGAACGGCGCGTAGTCGTCGATGTCGGCAAGGAAGACAGTGCACTTGATCAGGTCTTCAAGCGTCGCCCCCGCGGCATCGAGCACCGCGATGATATTGTCGAACGTCTGCCGAGTCTCCGCTTCGATCCCGCCGGCGACGACCTGGGGGGGCGTTACCCCCGGCAGCGCCCCCAGCTGTCCCGACAGGAAGATCAGGTCTCCGCTACGGATCGCGGAGGAGAAGACGGGAAGTCGAGCCACACCTTCTGGCTGGATGATCTGGCGCCTCGTCGACTCGACGGACTCAACCTCTCGATCCGTCCGCTCCTGGATCGAGCATCCGGAGAGGGCCGCCAACGAAAGGAGGCCAAAAGCCGCAGTGAGACGGGGAAGCCCGGCTGGGCGCATGAGGTCGCTGCTCCTGACGAATTTGGAGATGTTTTGCATCCGGAAGAGGCAACCTCGTGAGCGGGGAGGGCGAGCGCCAGCGGGGGCGCGCCTCCCGGCCGTCCACCCTATAGTCCGATTATGAACCGTCGACGATTCGCACGACTCACGAGCCTCAGCGCAGCCGGGATCTGGGCCAACGGCCTTTCAGGCCTGGGCGCACTACCTCTCCGCCACCAGACGCCATCCGTTGACCCAGGGCGGCTCGGTGAGCGGATGGGAGCGTTGGCGACGTTTGGTGCGAATGCAGCGGGTGGTATCGACCGCGTCGCGTTCAGCGATGCCAATCTCGAGGCCCGTGACTGGATCGCCGATCTTCTCAGCGACGCCGGTTTCGAGCCGGCGACAGACTTCGCGGGCAATCTGATCGGACGAAAGGCTGGTTCGGAGCCAGGACTCGCGCCGGTGATGTTCGGGTCGCACATCGATTCGGTCCCTGGAGGAGGGAACTTCGATGGCCAGGTAGGTTCGATGGGCGCGCTCGAAGTCGCTACCACGCTCGCCGATGCCGGGTACGCGAACCGACACCCTCTGGAAGTCGCATTCTTCACGAACGAAGAGGCCGGCAAGACGGGCTCCCGTGCCCTGGCCGGCGAGGTCGAGGCATTCGAGCTCGACCTGCCCACGGCCTCGGGTCATACCATCGGGGAGGGACTTCGACGTATGGGAGGCGATCCCGAACGCCTCGGCGAGGTCACACGGGCCCCGGGCTCCCTGGCTGCCTTCCTCGAGCTCCACGTCGAGCAGGGCGCGATCCTCGACCAGGATGCGGTAGATATCGGCGTGGTCGAGGGAATCGTCGGGATCATGCGCTGGAACGTGACCGTGGACGGCATGACGAACCACGCGGGCACGACCCCGATGGACAGGCGCAATGACGCGATGGTGGGGGCAGCCCGCTTCGTGACCTCGGTTCATCAGATCGCTTTGGCCCTGGACGGCCGTCACGTCGCAACTGTCGGCAGACTGATCGCAGAGCCCGGCGCACCGAACGTGATCCCCGGCCGCGTCTCGATGACGCTGGAAATACGTGATCTCAGCATGGAGCGGATCGAGGAGCTGTTCGACGCTCTTCGAGACCGGGCCCAACAACTCGAGTCCGCCACGGGTGTCACGTATTCCTTCGAGCGCTTTTACGTGAGCCGGGCGGCACCTACCGACCTCAGGATCCGCGACATGGTAGAGGAAGCATCCGACAGCCTCGGCCTGTCGTCGCAGCGGATGCCGTCGGGCGCAGGGCACGACGCTCAGAGCATGGCGTTGCTCTGTCCGGTCGGGATGATCTTCGTTCCCTCCGTGGCCGGAATCAGCCATGCGCCGGCGGAGCACACAGACCTCGATGACATCGTAAACGGGAGCAACGTACTCCTGCGCACACTCCTCGAGATCGATGAGCGCGGCCTGAGATGACGACTGCGGCCGGTACCGCACCGCGACTCCTCATCGCCGGCTCGTCCCACCGGACGGGCAGCACACTCTTGCAGCGGTACGTCACCGCGTTGTCGACCACCTTCGTCTGGGGAGAGAACGGCTCCTTCGTTGAATCGCTGCGACGCGCGGCCGAATCGTGGCCCGATACCAGGCGAAACGGCCGTGAGTACCGGGAAGTCATGGACGACCCGTCCCTTACCGAGCGGAAGTACACGCCAAACCTGAGTCCCCCCAAGGCCCTGGCGATCGCCGCGATGAGAGATGCGTTCCTTCAGGTCTACCAGGAGATCCCGCCGGGCTTCGACGGCTGGGGGTGGAAGGCCGTCGCCTATGGACGCGGAGAGGTCGAGTTCCTTCGTGATCTCTTTCCCGAGCTGCGGGTGTTGCTTGTCGTGAGGAATCCATGGGACGTCGCGCGTTCGGTGCGCCGGAAGGGATGGATCGACCGACGTGGCTACTACCAGGACATGACGGAGGTCGCTGAGCACTGGTTCCTGCGCACCCGCGACTTCCTCGCCCTCACAGCCGACCCTGACCCCCGCCTCCTCCTGCTCCGATACGAAGACCTGCACTCCCGGCTCGACGAGGTCGACGCCTTCCTCGAGATCTCGCCGGACAGTGCCCGGCGAGGAACCGTACTCGCCCGCCGGCTGGGTGCGGCCCCCGCGGTGAGCCGCTTCCGCCTCACCTCCGATGACATCGATGCAGTGACCCGGGTGGCCGGGGATGTGGCCGCGCAGCTCGGCTACGCACCTCCGGGCGATCATGCGTCGGGAACGACGACCACTCCGTCAGCGGCAACCGCGTGATCGAGTCCTCCGAGGGCGCCCCCGGCCATCTTGGCGCGGAGCAGGCTAACGCACAGGTAGAGCCGACCCCGAAGGGCGTACTTCGACACTACTGGCGCGTCGTCGGCGGCAAGTGGTGGCATCTCGCCCTTCCGGTCAGCCTCATCGTGCTGGCCGGGGCACTCGAGGGAGCATCGTACTCGCTACTGATTCCGCTTACCGAGGCGGTCTCCGACAACTCCTTCGACTTCCTTTCCACTTCTCGCTGGTTCGGTTGGATTCTCGGCCTGGTTCCAGAGTCGATGCAGAACCCGACGAGTCGAGACGCCTACCTGGTCCTGCTTGTCGTCGGTCTCGTGATCGCAGGTCGAATCGCCAAGCTCGTCGTCGAGTACGTGAGCAAGATCTACATCGTCGGGCGCAACGAGCGGTACAGGGTGCGCGTAGGCGAAGAGACGTTCGGGCGCGTCCTGGGCTTCGGCCGTCAGTACTTCGATCGCAACGCCGTCGGACGGATCGACGCCGAGATCGGTTGGTCTAGCTCGGTCCTCTCACTGCTGGTCGCCGCGGAAGGGCTCCTGCGCAACGCGGTCGGCTTGCTCGTGAAGGCCGCCGTGATGTTCGGAATCTCGATCCCACTTTCGATCGCGTTCGTGCTCTCTCTTCCGTTCGTGAGCTGGTTCATGAACGTCGTGAACCGCGAGGTCGAGCGGATCGCCCGACAGGGCGTCGAGGTCGATCGACGGCTGCGATCGCGGATCCTCGACATTCTCGGCTCGATTCCCCTCGTGAAGGCGTACTCCCAGGAGCGCCAGACGGCGTCGGCTTATGGCGACGTGCTTCGGGAAGCGGAGGTCCTCTCCGTCCGACGGGACCGGATCGTCGCACTTCGCTACCCGGTGGAGGAGGTCGTCATCCTCCTCACGATGCTCGTAGTTCAGGGGGTCGTGGTAGCCGTGTCCGGTACCTTCCGGCCCGGCGACCTGGCCGCCTTCGGCGCATTTCTCCTGATCCTCCAGCAGGCGCTGCGCGACTACCGCTACCTCACTGAGTTCTCGTTGAAGGTGTCGCAGGAAGTGCCCCGCCTCGAGGCGGTCGCCGGTCTCTTCACCGACGAGGGCAAGCACATCGTTCCGTCAGGTCCGCTCACCTTCGAGCGCATCGAACGAGAGATCTCCGTCGAACGACTCTCGTTTCGATACAGCTCCGGACAAGACACGCTGCGCGACATCACGGCCACGATCCCTGCCGGTCGCGTGACGGCCATCGTGGGACCCACCGGCGCGGGAAAGACGACCTTCGTGGATCTGATCGCTCGATTCTACGACTGCACTCCCGGCGCGATTCGCTTCGACGATGTCGATGTGCGCGAATACGCGCTCCCGTCTCTGCATGAGAAGATGGCGATCGTGAGCCAGGAGGTCTGGCTCCTGAATCGAACCCTCCGCGAGAATCTCACCTTTGGACTGTCTCGGACAGCAGAAGACGCCGAACTGATGTCCGCGCTGGGGGATGTCGATCTCGCCGAATTCGCCGAGGAGCTTCGAGAAGGCCTGGATACCGAACTCGGGGATCGAGGCGTCCAGCTATCCGGCGGCCAGCGCCAGCGTGTCGCACTGGCACGCGCACTCCTGCGGGACCCGGACCTCCTGATCCTGGACGAGGCCACCTCGGCGCTCGACAGCGTGGTCGAGCAGCGGGTGGCGAGAGCAATCATGGCCCGCGCGCAGGGGCGAACACTCATCATTATCGCGCACCGCCTTTCCACGATTCGCGACGCCGATCAGATCCTCGTGATGAAGGAAGGGCGCGTCGTCGAACAGGGCCGCTGGGACGAGCTCGTCGAGCGCGGTGGCACCTTCGCCGAACTCCACGGGGCTCAATTCGGCGAGCGTTGAGCGCCGGGGCCTACTCTGGCTGCAGCACCACGGGATTCGGCACCCGCTGCAGCAACATCAGGCCGATCACGAAAAGCACCGTGATCACGAGAAACGCCGGCCGCTGATTCCCACCGGCCAGAACCGTCGCCGTCCCGAAGAGCCACGGACCCATCGCCGACGACGACTTGCCGCACAGTGCGTAGAAGCCGAAGAGCTCAGATTCCCGCCCATCGGGGATCAGGAGCGAGACGTAGCTCCGACTCGCGGACTGGACCGAGCCCAGGCCGAAGCCCGCCACGACTGCCAGCGCGAAGAAGACCGTCTTGTCTTGTACGAAGTAGGCAGAGATCCCGGCCACGATCCACAGTACGAGGACACCCCGAAGCACCACCTTGGGCCCATATACGTCGGTCGGCTTAGCAAGTGAGAATGCTCCGACCAGAGCAGAAATCTGCACAACCAGGAAGAGTACGATCGTCTCCATCTGGGTGAACGCGAACGTCTCCTCCGCGACCGGCCCGGCCATGACGATGATCGTCAGGACGCCGTCGATATAGAAGAAGAAGGCGAACAGGAAGTTGCGTAGATCCTTGAGCGCCCAGACCTCCGCGACGATCGCTCGGAAGTTGGTCAGCCCCCACCCTGCGGCCTGGCCAAGCGACATCTCGCCAGGCTCGTCTTTGGGCAAATACAGGAACGCGGGGATCGAGTATTTT
>JBDGVS010000613.1:0-5660 GCA_039585535.1 Gemmatimonadota bacterium
GCAGCTCGGTGACGCTCAGGGGGTCCATCTTCGGCCCCGGCATCACGAGCTTCGCCCCGGTCGCCGCTGCTGCGTAGGGGATCCCCCAGGCGCACGCGTGGAACATCGGCACAATCGGCAGGACCGAGGCGTCGCGCGAGAGGTTGAAGACGTCGGGCATCGATACGCCCAGGGCATGAAGAACCGTAGAGCGGTGGCTGTAGAGCACTCCCTTGGGATGCCCGGTCGTTCCCGAGGTATAACAGAGGGCGGCGGCGGCCTGTTCGTCGACGACCGGCCAGTCGAAATCACTGCCCGTCGCGATGAAATCTTCGTATGCGACGGCGTTCGGTAGCGTCGTGGCGGGCATGTGTGCCGCGTCGGTGAGAATGACATACTTCTCCACACAGGGAAGCTTGTCCGCGACGGCTTCCACGAGCGGTACAAAGGTCAGATCCACGAAGAGGACGCGGTCCTCGGCGTGGGTGACGATGTAGACCAGCTGGGAGGGATGAAGGCGCGGGTTCAGCGTGTGGCAGACGGCCCCCATTCCGGAGACGCCGTAGTAGATCTCCAGGTGGCGATGGGTATTCCAGGCGATCGTGCCGATCCGGTCCGACTCGTTGATTCCGTACATCTGTAGCGCGCTGGCCAACTGCTTCGAACGATCCCGAATCTCCCCCCAGCTGCTCCGGTGGATGGGACCCTCGACCGTGCGCGTGATGATCTCCTGACTGGCGTGAACGGTCCCCGCGTGTTCGATCAGGGAGGAAATCAGGAGGGAGCCCTCCATCATACGACCGCGCATGAGCTGTTCCTCTCACGAGTGAATGGGGGCCGAAGCTAGGTCTCGTCCGAGAGGCGGGCTACACTTTGGCCCCGATGCACATTCACCTGATCACCGACCCGGCCGGAGCCTGATTCGATGAGCGATACCCTTCTTCTCGAAGAGATGACGTGGCCCGAAGTGGGTGACGCGATCGAGTCCGGGCGGACGACCGTCGTCGTCGCGGTCGGAGCGGTCGAGCAGCACGGCCCACATCTGCCGCTCCTCGTCGATGCGGCCCGTGGCGACCGGCTCGCGACCGAGGTCGCGACTCGACTCGGGAATGCTCTGGTCGCACCGACGATCCGTATCGGCTGCTCCGAGCACCATATGGGCTTCCCGGGGACGATCACGCTTCGCAAGAACACACTCGAAGCGATTTGTCTCGACTATGCCGTGAGCCTCGCTCGCCACGGCTTCACTCGTATCTGCTTCGTTCCGTCCCATGGGGGCAACTTTGCCCCGCTCGCGGAGATGCTCCCCGATCTGCGCGCGGCCGTGGCGCCTGGATGTCGGGTCGATGCGTACACGGACCTCATCGGCTTCATGGACTTCTGGCAGGCCGGGGTCGGGGAGCACGATGAGGAGCTCGTCGGTCGGGTCGGAGGGCACGCCGACATCGCGGAGACCGCCGAGATGATGTGCATTCGACCTGATCTGGTTCGGGAGGCGAAGGCGGAGGAGGGCCATGTACAGACGTTCGACGAAGCGCTCATGGGTCGAATCTTCACCGAAGGCTTCCGAGCGGTGACACCGAACGGAGTTTTGGGTGACGCACGCGGAGCTACGGCCGCGATCGGGGCTTCGTGTATCGCCCGTGCCGCTGACGGGATCGCTGCAGCGCTCGGCGACTGAGTCGGCCCGACGGACCGAACGACCGGACCGGAATGAGCGGACCACGCATCGCGGCGTTCGTGTCGCCCCATGGCTTCGGCCACGCTGCGCGGTCGTCGGCGGTCATGCTGGAGGCAGCCCGTGCCGGCGGGGCGGCCTTCGACATCTTCACCACGGCTCCCCGCTGGTTCTTCGAGGAGTCCCTCGGAGATCGCTTCGCCTATCACGAGGAAGTCGTGGATGTCGGCTTTCGACAGCGGTCCGCTCTTCACACCGACGTGCCGGCAACCGTCGCGGCGCTTCGTGGGCTCCTGCCCTTCGACGCCGATCGGGTGTCTCATCTTGCCGATCGGGTGAGGGAAGCCGGGTGCCGGGCCGTTCTCTGTGACATCGCACCACTCGGTATCGCCGTGGCGGAGGCCGCAGGCCTGCCGTCGCTGCTACTGGAGAACTTCTCCTGGGGATGGCTCTACGAACCGTACCTCCATGAGGAACCCGTGCTAGGGTCTTTCGGCGCGGAGCTCGATCGCTGGGCGAGTGCCGCCACCGTGCACATACAGGCGCGGCCGATGTGTGTCCGAGACGAAGGGGCACGCGCTGTCGATCCGATTGGACGCCCTCCCCGGCGGGATCGGGAGTCGACACGACGAGAGCTCGGGATCCCGATGGACGCGCCGCTGGTCGTGGTCACAATGGGTGGCTATGCCGAGGACCTCTCCTTTGTCCCGCGGCTACGAGACGCCGCGGACACCCACTTCCTCGTCACGGGTGCAACCCGCACGGAGGCCGCTGCGAATCTGCACTTCTTCGACAACGCGACCCCGTTGTACATGCCTGATGTGCTCGAGGCCGCGGACGCCGTGGTGGCGAAGCTGGGATACGGGATGGTGTCAGAGGTGTGGCGCTCTGGTCTGCCCTTCGCTCAGGTGACGCGCCCCGGCTTCCGGGAGATGGCGTCGCTGGAGCGCTTTGCCGAGGACGAATTAAGCGGCTTTCTCATGGATGCCGGCGCGTTCTCGCGAGGCGAATGGATCGCCCGTCTCCCCGAACTCCTGGGGATGCCCAGACGGCCACACCTCGGGGGCGGCGCCGGAGAAGTAGCGGACAGCCTGCTGCACCTGGCTGTCTGAACCCTCGTTCGCGCGACTCCGTCTCACTGCATCAGCGGGTCGGTCACACCGATGAGGTGCACCGCGACGAGTCCGAGGATGCCGACGACGATCAGGTAGTAGATCGTCGGCAGGATCGTCTTCCGTAGCGTGGAGCCCTCCCGGCCGAGGAGGCCGACCGTGGCAGATGCCGCGACGACGTTGTGGATTGCGATCATGTTGCCTGCCGCCGCGCCGACCGCCTGAAGGGCGACGATCATCACGGTCGACATCGCCAGTCGCTCGGCGACGCCGTACTGGAAGGCTGAGAACATCAGATTGCTCACCGTATTCGAGCCTGCGATGAAGGCGCCGAGAGCGCCGGTCATGGGTGCGAAGAAGGGCCAGACACTTCCCACGCTGCCCGCTACGAACTCGGCCATCGCGAGAGGCATCGACAGCATGCCCACCGCATTGAGATCCGAGTTGATGTAGACACGCACCATCGGCACCGTGAAGACGAGAACGACGCCGGCGCCGATCAGAACCTTGGTCGACGAACGGAATGCTTCGACGAGGTCTTCTCCCTTCATTCGGTGAAGGACCGCCGTGATGAGCACGACCACGAGCAGGACGAAGCCCGGGAGGTACAAAGGGGTCGTCGTCGCAGCGATGCCGGATCCCAGGATGTTGCTCCAGGTCAAAGCGGGCATGCGTAACCAGGCTCCGATCGGGAGCGATGGCATGCGGGTCAGCACGAGGAGCAGTCCGAGCAGGCCGTAGGGTGCCCACGCCGAGAGGGTAGAGACGCCGCGGCCTTCGGGGACGTCCGCCAACTCCTCTTCGAGGCCACTCACCCACTCCTCGTCCCACGCCTCACGCGGCGGGAAGTCCCACCGATCCTTGGGCAGGAGCCATCCCCGACGAGCAATCGTCACGACGATCACGAGCCCGACAGGGGCACCGAGGAGGGACGGAAACTCGGGTCCCAGGAAGGTCCCGAAGAGTACGTAGGGAACGGTGAAGGCCACGCCGCCCAGAAGGGTGAAGGGGAGAATCGAGAGTCCTTCCGTCCACGATCGATTCGCGCCGAAGAAGCGCGTGAGCATGACGATCATCCAGGTGGGCATGAGCACGCCGGCGATCGCATGCAGGATCACTGCCTTCGCCGTCACCGCCTTCAGGTAGTCGAGTGAAGTCATGTCGACGGCGGCGATCGCGTCCGCGAACGCCTCTCCTCCCAGACCTCCGGCGACGCCCACGAGCACCGGTGTCCCCACCGCACCGAAGGTGACAGCCGTGCTCTGGATCATCATCCCCAGCATGACGGCTGCGGCGGCAGGGAAGCCGAGAGCCACGAGCAACGGCGCGGCGACGGCGGCCGGAGTGCCAAATCCTGCGGCACCTTCGATGAACGAACCGAAGAGCCAGGCCACGATCACAACCTGGACCCGCCGATCGTCGCTGATGCCGTGGAACGACCGACGAATCGATGCGACCCCACCCGAGCGCTCCAGCGTGTGCAGGAGGAGGATCGCGCCGAAGATGATGAAGAGGAGATCGAAGGTGAGGAAGAGGCCCTGGATCGAGGCCGCCGCGACGTGCGACGGTGACATCTGCCAGAACCCGAGGGCGACCGCCACGGCTGCGATGTACGCCGCCGGCATCGCACGCTTCGCCGGCACGCGCAGCCCCACCAGGAGGATGCCGCCCAGCGCGATCGGAAAAAGAGCGAGCGCTGCGTATAGCCCGGAGCCACCGTTCATTTGTGTTCCTCGGTCATCAGAATGGCACGTCCAGCGCTTCGCAAAGGAAGCGCATCAGGGGTGTCCCGACCTTGAAGCGAGCCGCCAACTCCGCCGGAAGGTCGGCTCCGGTAGCGAACTTCTGCGTCATGGACTGGACCCCGATGAAATCCTTTCGCTTCAGATCTTCGATCAGCGGATGATCGATTTCGATCCCCTTCGGGGCGCGCTTGAGGCTGTCCCCCGCGAGCTCGAAGGTGTCCGTGAATTTCTTGCCCCGCGATGCACGCTTCCATGCAGTTCCGTCGTCGGCGATACGCTCTCGTATGGCACGGAGGGCACCCGAGTCGGGGTGCCAGATGCCACAGCCCAGAAAAACCTCACCGGGCGCGACGTGGAAGTAGTAACCCGGCGCGTGCGCATCCTTCGACCGCTCGTGACGGAAGTGGACACCGATCGCCGTTTTGTAGGGCGATTTGTCTTTCGAGAACCGCGTGTCGCGATAGATGCGAAAGAGCGAACGGGGCGTGGCCATGAAGTGCCCGCTGAGCTTCGCGAGGTGGGGGGCGAAGTCTTCGATTAGGCGGAGGGCCGGATCCTTCACGTCGCCTTCGTACCGGTGTTTGTTCGCAGCGAACCAGTCCCGATCGTTGTTCGCTTTGAGGTCCTTCAGAAACGAAAACGTCGAGTTCGTGAAATACCGGCTCGGTGCCACTTCGCCTCCTTCTCCCTGGGATGTCCGTGCGAACAAGGGACGGCGTGCGACAGGCTACCGCCAGTGCGGAGGGGCGTTCAACACCGGAGTCGGGAGACCGACGTCCCGAAGCTCAGGGGTAGAGACGCTCCGTGCCCCAGGGTTCTCCGGCGGATCTCGAGAAGACGAGTCGTTCATGCAGACGGTCTGCCTTGCCCTGCCAGAATTCGATCTGGTTCGGGACGATCAGGTACCCTCCCCAGAAAGGCGGCAGTGGCACCTCCTCCCCATCGAAGCGGTCCTTCATCTCGCGGACCCGTCCCTCCAGTTCGACTCGTTCTGGTAGAGGGCGACTCTGCTGGGAGGCCCACGCTCCAAGGCGACTCCCTCGACCCCGGCTGTTGAAGTACGCGAACGACTCCTCCTCCGTAACTCGGGTCACCGAGCCGGTGACGCGAATCTGCCGTTCGAGGACGGGCCAGTGGATGTTTTTT